>JACRKM010000080.1 GCA_016219765.1 Candidatus Woesearchaeota archaeon | reverse complement strand
TGCCATCGGATTTCTTCTCTGGATTCTTGGGCTGTGGAGTGCTGGTGATGCAAAACTCTACGCAGTATTTGCACTGCTGATACCGCCAGAACTCATCAGCAAAATAAGCACTCCTCTTTTTGCTCCAGAACTCTTCATCAACACGATACTTCCCGTCGCGGCATTCTTTGTCGTGCAGCTCTTGTACAAGACAAGCCTACGCAAAAAGAAGAAAGCGCTCAGGAAGGCCTTGTCGTGGAAAAAGATCCTCATAAGCATCTTTGTCATCTTTTCCACGTCGTGGATTGCCAAGTATATCGCGTCACCCGAATACGTCGTGCCGTACTACCTCATCGCGATACTCACAGTCGTGGGAGTTTCACGCCTGGTCTATCTCCTATTCTCAGAATATTCTCTCCACTTCTTCGCACTGCTTTCAGTCATCAATATATTCCTCCACAAGCAGCAGATCCTTCAAACAAGATATCTCGTCTCGCTCGTGGTCGTGTCGGGCGGCTATCTTTTCGTACGCTTCTTCCTCAAGAATCTCGGGAAACATTACACGACAAAGGTCCCGATCGGCAAACTTGAGTCTGGACTGTTCCTCATCCAAGGAATAAAGAAAGACGGAAACAAAGAATACGCTAGACCAATATTCTTCCTCAAAGAAAAACATCACGATGAATATCTATATTATCCGAGAACACACGGGGTCACAAAAGAAGAAATAGCAAATATCCAAAAACTGCACCGCGCTGGAAAACTCCACTGCAACCACCTGCGGGCGAGACAGACGATACCATTTGCACCATTCATCTTTGCTGGAGCGATCTTGACCCTTATTTGCCAAGGAAGCATTTTAATAGCTCTCAAGACAGTCCTTTAAACAGGTCAAAAGAGGTCAAAAACCTTAAATACGCGGCGAAACCCCACCAGCGCATGGAGCAAGAACAGAAAAAAGGGTACAATGCATTAGGCAACATAACACTCTGCGCTGACTACGCGGTCTTCTCGCTCAACCCAAAACTCTACCCCATCGACATCATCTATTCTGCAGCATACATCCTGCTTGACAAGGCGTTCATCTTGTTCGATGGAGATCCCGCTGACAAGATAACAGTCGAGATCCGAAGAAAGAGGCCCGAGCAGAATGTAGAAGCGCTGGTCATCGAATTCAACGAACAGCTGCTCAACTATGGAGTCTACAAGATCCAGAGCGAACGCAACAAGAACCTTCGCGAGATGATCATGCACAAGGTCATGTCCACCCCGACTATGCCTGCACGACCGCTCATAATCGAGGACCCGCGATACAGCAAGGCGAAGCAGCACACCGAAGACCCTGAGGGAATCATGATCGTGCGAAAGCGAGCACCCGATGACCCAAGCACTCAGACTCAGTAAAGAATTCTACAGCAAGGAAGCGATCGAGGCGGCCGCGGAGAGTTTCCGCGAACTGTGCCTCTTTGAGATCGCCGACGATGACAAAGCATTCACCATCCGCATCGAGCCACGAAATCCAACGATGTCGGGAAGCGATCTTGCGGCCGAATTCGCAAACCACTGCCTTGCAGCGATGAAATAGACCACAATCATGAAAAGAGGAAATCATGGCCCAAACATACTTTGCAGAAACCATCGTTGAAGGCAAGAACTACGAACTCGGTCACTACCGGATGAAGCGGCTGCGGGACAAATTCCTTCTTACGACAGACCACGGTTCCTGGGCAGTTCTCGAGAAGAGCGAGTACGAGCTGCTCATCCGACACGAACTTGATGACGCGACGTTCAAGCTCCTAGAAGAGAAAGGGATCATCCTCACGAAGAACAATGTCGACCTGATCATCTCCGACTATCGCAAGCGCTATCACTTCCTTGACCAGGGGGCCTCCTTGCACATCCTTCTTCCGACTCTCCGCTGCAACCAGAAATGCCTCTACTGCCATTCGGCCGTCGTGAGTGCTAGCAAGAAAGAGTACGACATGGACTGGGAGACTGCAGAGCACGTATTGCACTTCATCTTCCATGCCCCTTCGCCTGTACTCGTGATTGAGTTCCAGGGGGGCGACACACTGCTTAACACCGAGACGTTCAAGTACGTCGTGAGGCGCGCAAAGGAACTCAATGAAGTGCATCAGAAGAAATTATCGTTCTCGATCGTCACAAACCTCACACTGATGACGGACGAGCTGTGCAAATGGATCTGCGATGAAGGCATCGACCTGTGCACTTCGCTTGACGGGCCGCCAGAAGTGCACGACAAGAACCGGATCATGGAAGGCGGAGGGCCCTCGCACGCAACTGTCACGCACTGGCTCAGGCGCTGCAACGAGTTACACAACAAGCCCGTGGGCGCGCTCATGGTGACGACAAAACACTCACTCCCATACTGGAAAGAGATCATCGACGAATACGTGAAATACGGACTTACAACAATCCAACTCAAATACATAAACAAACTCGGATATGCGCAGAACACGTGGCAACAGATAGGCTACGAATTCTCTGAATTCGAAGAGTACTGGAAAAGGTCCGTCGACTACATGCTTGAGCTGAACAAAAAAGGAGTGAAGATCAAGGAGCGGTATGTGACGCTGATTCTGCAGAAGATCCTCAACAAATATGATCCCTCGTTCACCGACTTCCGATCGCCCTGCGGCATCGTCATCGGGCAGATCGCGTACAACTACAACGGGGACATCTACTCCTGCGACGAGGGGAGGAACTATGACATATTCAAGATGGGAAACGTGAGAAGCACAACTTATCATGAAGTAATACGATCGCAGCAGGCAAAGCAGCTGATCGCGAATTCCCTCAACGACAATCTCCTTTGCGACAACTGCACCTACAAGCCCTACTGCGGAACTTGCCAGGTGGCGACGTACGCCGAGGAAGGGAACATCATCCCAAAGCTTCCATCGAACGCGCACCACCGTTACTTTGAGATGATGTTCGACTACGTATTTGAGAAAATGATTTTTGATCCGCGGGCTCGCGCGGTTTTCTTTGATTGGGCGACGGAGTGGAAGCGAGAGCCCTGAAGGATTGCTATGATCATCAAACTCCCTTTCTCCTGCAACAACGCGTGCAGCAATTGCCCTGGCGACCGTTGCTTCACCGAAGACTGGATATCAGAAGAATTGAGGAAAGATCCAAAGACTTTCTTTATCGTAGGAGGAGATTCAACCGTTCGTAAAAAAGCGGTTTTGACAGGAACACTTCGGTGCCGATACAGCAAACGCGAACAACACGCATTCAAACAACATTTGCTTTCCCGTAACATAACAAAGAGACGATACCTTTATATAAATCAACGGACACTGCAAGCAATATGGACGAAAGAATAATCATCGACCCGAAGATCCTTTCTGGCAAACCCATCATCAATGGTACGCGCATTTCTGTAGAATTCGTACTGGAGCTCCTTGCGTCGGGAATGAACATTGAAGACGTACTCAAAGAGTACCCTCACTTAAAAAAGAAGGATATTCTCGCCGCATTGAAATACGCGACCAGCGTACTCCGACACGAAGAGGTCTATCCAACAGCCCAAATTGCTTGAACATGATCAAATTCTTGGCTGATGAAAACATTGCAACGTCGGTAGTGCGAGCTTTGCGCAATACAGGACTTGACGTAAAGGATGTCAAAGAATCACGCTTACAAGGAACTGCTGATCAAGACCTCCTGCGGCTCGCGTTTACTGAAAGTCGAGTCGTCATCACACATGACAAAGACTTTGGGAATGTTCTCTTTTCTAAAAGGCGGCGCCACAAAGGCATTGTACTTCTAAGACTGAATGATCAGCGCCCAGAAAATGTCATCAGAATAGTGTTGCCTATCTTGAGAAGCGGCCTTACAAAGAAAATAGCTGATAATGTCATGATCATTTCAGAATCAAAAGTTGTTGTGCATCAGCATGATTCCAGAACGTCAAAATGAGTCGTCACGACAACCGAGAAACGCTGGCAGACTCCCATGATCATCAAACTCCCCTTCTCCTGCAACAACGCGTGTAGCAATTGCCCTGGAGATAGGTGTTTTACTGAGGACTGGATCTCTGAGGATTTGCGAAAAGACCCGAAGACTTTCTTTATTGTTGGCGGAGAACCGACGATACAGCAAGCAGTGCCACTTTGCGAACTAGCCGAGAAGCTTGTGCGTGCTGTGCCTCACTGCCGATCCGCACGAAAGATATTTATATAAGTAATAATTTACTTAACTGAGTAAAATGATACACAATAAGTATTTTGGCATCCTCAAGCACTATCTTGGGAATTACAAGAAAGAAACGTACGGGCGCGAGCTTCTTAAAACCAGCCGATCAAGCCAAAAAAACATCGCCTTGACCCTTCAAGACCTCCAAAAGAAAGGAGTGTTGCAGTCGCGATCGAGCGGAACCCTAAAATACTACCATCTGAACCTCGCTAACCCACAAATCAAAGACTTCCTGCTCATCACGGAACTACTTCAAAAAATAGAATTCGCGGCCCGCCACCCTAAGATAGCCCACATATTCAAACAAGACACCCGAATCGTTGGAATATTCGGAAGCTATGCAAAAGGGACCGAGAAAAAAGACTCGGACATAGACTTATTCATCGTCGGAAATAAGAGAACAATAGATTACGACAAAGAAGGGGCAGCATTTGACCTGAATATCAGCATCAAATACTTCTCGGAGAAACAATTCCAGCAACTCATCGTCAAGAACCCTCTCACGAATGAAATCTTTGAAAACCACGTCCTCATTTTCGGCGGTGAAAGATTCATAGACATCGTATGGAAAAACAAATATGGTCTTGATTAGCTGGTGTCTCAAAACAAAAAACGGCCTGGAACTCGTTGAGCCGAACAACAATATGTCGCAGTCGTACCTACAAATGGCAGAGGAATCGATACGTGTCCTCCAAAACATCAAAGACAGCCAGATCTGGACTGCGACAACCACCTACTACATCTTCTACTATTCACTCTATGCGTTCATGCTGCGCGCGGGAATCAAATGCGAGATACACTCCTGCTCCATAGAATTCATGAAGCAATTCCTGACCGAACATTACACCAATGAAGACATCAGCATGATACAGAAAGCATTCCAGGCGCGAATAGACCTGCAATACTATGCCGACAGGCCGGTAGATCAAGCGATGATCAACGAAACAAAGAAATATTGCAAAGAGTTCTACATCAAAACAAAACTGGCGATCTCGACATTATCTGAAGACAGCATACATACAATACGGGAGGAGCTTGTACAAATAACAACACCCGAAAATATACCTCAAAAACCAGAAGAACCCAAGAGACACTAAACTTGGCTCAACCCCCTCTCCTTTTGGTGAAAAAACGTGATAATCAACCTCCCCTTCTCCTGCAACAACGCGTGCAGCAATTGCCCTGGCGACCGTTGCTTCACCGAAGACTGGATATCAGAAGAATTGAGGAAAGATCCAAAGACCTTCTTCATAGTTGGTGGAGAGCCGACAATACAGCAAGCAGTGCCGCTGTGTGAACTGGCCGAGAAGCTTGTGCAGGATGTGCCTGATTGCAAGATCGTGTTGTGTACAAATGGGAGGACGCTTGCTTACAAGAGCGTGGCGAAGAGTCTGATACAGGCGGGGATCAGCAATTTTGTTATATTCCTTCGGCACACTGACAAGAAGAAGAACGATGAGTTAAGCGGAGCAGATGAAGGATTTGAACAGACAATCCACGCAATCGAACACCTCACAAGATACCCCATAGGTGTCAAGATACAACCGTTCGAAGAAACCGACAAAGAAGAGACAGAGAAACTCTTGAACAAACTAAACAAGAATGCGGAACAATACGGAAGAAGATTCACTGCCAGCAAAAACGATAATCTGACAGAACTCACAAATCAAGACGGAAAAGAATCATCAAAGAACATACCGAACAGCATTGTCCACGCGATAGAAGACCAACACAAGATAAAGATAGACAAGTTGGTCCCTGTATGGTCAGGGAACTACAACCTGATATACCTCGCAACGTCAGGAAAGGACAAACTATTCGTCAAGATGGTGTGCACGCATAAAGAGAAGAACAGAAAACAACTGGTCGAATTCGAAGAAGAACTGATAAGATTTCTGAATGAGAATAAGATAAGAACGAGCAAAATAATCAATACGGCGAACGATGCTCCCAGTTTTCTGTTCGAGAAAACCCCCGTAATCCTGTATGAATTCATTGAAGGAAAGACTCTCGGCAAGCGGATGGGACATATCGATGATGCATTCTCCACACTAATCAAATTCCACAAAGCAATAAAAAGATTCGGCAAGATACCAATAGGAGACCTAATCGAAAAAACCAAGAAGAACGTCAAGACAGCAGAAGAAATACTAAAGACAGAATCTACCCTCAAAGCAAAACCTGCAATCAAAGAAAAAGAAGAAGAATTACACAGAATAATCAACAAAATAAAAGAAACGTCAGAAAAAACTCTGCCAAAAATACCCGACACCATCCTGCATGGAGATTGCAGGGCAGAAAATAGCATAATTCGTGATGGTGAAGCACACATACTTGACTTCCAGAACTCATTCAAAGGCCCCGCAATCTATGACCTTGTGATATTCTGCGTAAGCTTCATCCCACAAGAAAACTTCATACAAGAATCTACACAACTGCTAGACCGATTCTGCAAAGAACTGGACCTATCCGAAGCAGAGAAAGCTGCCTTTCCTGAACTACTACAGATCTACTTGCTAAAGACCCTGACACAAAGGTGCGGCGAATACACAGGAGAAGACAAGAAGAACACAGAATGGGTCTTTGAGATGTTCGACATCGCAGAGAAGATGTGTTCACTACCTGACAGCGATTAAACAACGGACGAAATATTAATATAACCAGAACACGGAAACATTCAACACATGATACTGCCGAAAATAAAGAAGACTGTGAAAGACTTCCTGCTCTCTGAAGACGGTAGGATATCAAAGCAAGCAGTCATAAAGGCAGGGATAATCTCTTCAATCATCGGAGTAGGAACAAGCATATTCTCGAAAGAAGCGAATGCGGGCAGTGAAGATGCGCGTGAATGGACTGATGTTGACCCGTGGACTGACAACGTACCTGCAACAACGTTCTGCTTCTATCCTAAATCAACAGGGGCCGTTGCGGGCTCAGGGTGGTATCATTCTGGCGGAACAGGCAAAGACTATGCTGCTGATGATCCCAGCGGTAAACCCGGAGCAATAATACACCAAGGCTCAACGACTGTGCGTTGTGGCAATCAATATGAAGAAGGGACTTGCCACTGGATAGGACACCAAAATAGTCTCGGTATAGAAAAAACAAGCGATGAAAAATTAATAGCTACACACGCACACGCGATAAAGACAGGCTCAACGCCGTTTGTGTGGTGGGATCAAGCTAATCTTTCGGACAGTTCTCCGGACAGCTCTGGATGCGAAAGCTGAAAAAAGGTCTTCTTGATGATACAATTATTGCAACCCTAAAAAGACATTGCAGGACTTCTTATAGAAGTTATGAAATACAACTCCTAAAGACTTAGAACTACAGCCCTTGTAATCTTTGTTGAACACGCTCCTGCAGAATTCGTTAGAGAACCCTTCCGCAGAAGCACATACAGACACATCTTGTTTAGTGATTGCCATACAGGAAATCCTGTATGTTACATCATTTATTGACGCGCACGCTTTTTCGTCCATCGTCTTGGCAGCGACTATCAGAGTACAAAAGTCCGAAAGATAACCACCTACATCGTCTCCATGATCATTGGTGTATGTGTTGGCCTCTGATTTTCCCAAACTGCTGCAAGAACCAAGATTCTCCGAAAGGGAAGCATTCATGGCTGCGCAGAAATTCCTGGTCTCTTTGTTAATCGTGGAATTAGTGTTCAAAAAAACACCCTTCTCTGCTTCAGAAAGCTTAGTTGAAGCCAGTTTATTGAGCAGAAGACTGACCTGACCGCAATCACGCAGCTCCCAAAAAGAAGCAACAGGATAAAACGACCTCTTGCACTGTAACCTCACACCTGGCGCGCCAAGAAAGTCACAAAATGATTCATTCTTATTGGTGATTGAAATGTTCTGAAGGCATCTTATTTTGTAGCTCGTGTCTTGCTCTGTGCCACAAAAAGAAACATTCGACGTCTGTGACACGAGGGATATGAAATGAGATTCGCAGTCAGCTATCAAAGACAGATTCGAATACACATAACATAAGTCAACATTCTTCTCGCGCAATGCTCTATCATAATAACATTCAGCAAGATTCTCACGGACAATAAGCTCAAAAGAACAATCCTTCAAGCGCCAAATCCTATCCAAACAAGCATAATACTTATTATGATCCTTCACAAAGGGACACGAAGCGAGCGTGTCATGATCTCTTGCGTAATGCAGAAGCTCGTTATCCGTCATCAGCGCAAATGATTGATTGAGCTGAAACTCCTGCACCGTCTTTTGATAGCGCCGCTGCTCTGCTACCTTGCTTACGACAAAGACCACGAGAGCGGTCGCCACAAGGCCAAGAACAAAGAGTGTGAGAAACTTGAAT
>JACRKM010000068.1 GCA_016219765.1 Candidatus Woesearchaeota archaeon | reverse complement strand
TCGACGTCGATGCGCTTGGCATGCTTATGCAAAGCTATATGCGCGAAGGGCTTACTGTGCAGATCGACAACCTTCCACGCGTTAACGGTGCAGCGCTCATATTTGACGACACAAATGAAAAAATGTACCCCATACGTGTACGGCCGCGCTTCACCTGGCATGGGGGAGAATCGCCTTCCGCAGTAAAGATCAAGAAAACAGAAGAATAAGAAAGCAGAAGAATAATTTTCTAATTTCTCAAAAGATTTTTGCTATCGTGCTTCATTAGCGAAATAGTTTCATAACCGACATAAAAAGATTTATTCTCGTAGAAAAATATTGTGCTTTTTAACCGAAACATTGTATAATATGTTTCATTGCATTCGTATGCATGAGCTTCGTCAAAACCTACCCACGAGAAGTCCCAGGCTCGAATAACCCGCGCTGGGAAGAAATTGTTTTAGAACCACAAGAAGAAAGAGAAGAAGAACAACGAGCACGCCTCGAGAACATCTACCTTCTGCGGCAGTGCATAGCAGACGCCAGAAACGTGATGATCGATGAAGACCTTGGCAACTATCATAGCCATGTCATCGGTATAGCGATAGCGCTTTACAAAAAGCGAGCCTCGCATGCGATCTACTACAAAGAAAACCGCTGCCGCAAGAAGTTCGAGGAGTTGTTTCTTCAATGCGCTAAGATTCCCCCTGTTTGAGATGGCGGAATCCGCTGAGCCAGAAGCAAGCTTCACAACGAGGCTATTTTTTCATGCGAACTCTTTTCAAACGAGACTCAAGCATTTCAATCCTCCTTTGTGCCCTCTTAAGTTCTTCGCTTTGCTTCGATAATGCCCATCGCTGAAACTTCAGATTCAGGATTTCCTTGCTTAGCTCTTTTGAATTCAATTCACTCTCGGCCCATGATCCCAACTGCTTAAGTAAATAAACTTCATCCTTGCTCAACCTTCTGGGCTTCCTATCCTTTATACAGAATGCTCCTGACGCTTCGGCAGCCCATAACACGACTTGTGCCACTCCCGATCAGAATCAACCAGCGTGATTGTTGAGATCGGCACTGAAAAAAGATTTGTCGCGAGTCTTGTGATTATGTCAAACCGTTCTTCCTTTGGCGTATCCAATATGCGCATAGCTCGCAATGTACTGAGCCGTTCCTTCTCGTTTTTGGGTATTGGAGCTGCCTTGATGGGTATCGCCCGCCGGAGTTTTGCATCCTTTCAATAACACTGCACAGAATATCGGTCACTTATGATGAACAGATGTTTTATGATATTCCTGCCTGCGAGGCATTGAGAAATCTTCGGCCATCTTGAGCTGCTGGTCGATCGGCGCATGCGTCATCGAAATGAACGACGCAACAAACATCAGTGCGAAGACAAAACCGAAAGTAAACCCCCATGTCTCACTCAATTTACCAAAAGCGGTATATACAACAGAAATCATGAAACCAAGCATGCTGATCAGCATAAAACTACTCTTGAGCGGAGCGACCTTCATCATTTCACCTCTTTACAATAATAATACCTACTTAATACATACTTGATTTAAATAGTTTTCGGAGAAAAACAAGGAAGCTGACAAACTTAGAAAAATCAAAAACTCCGCCCTAAAGGACGGAGTATGTTTGTTGTTATCGTTAACAAACTGCCGAGCGGAGTTTTTGGTGTTAAAACGCGGTAATCCAATCGGCCTGAAGGCCGAGGTATGTACCACGTTTTAACAATCATAAAAATCCGCCGCGCAATACTAGCGCTGCAAAACAACTCCCTTCTCCCGCGCCTGACGCGCAACATCAGATACTTCCTCAAGGATCTTCCCTTCCGCAAGTGCACACCCCATAATAAAAAAAGAATTCACGAGTTTGGCAATACCTTCATTAGAACTTTGGGAGGCATCGGCTCCGAAAACGTCGAGCCAGCGACTAGCAGAATCGTATCCTGATCTCACATCATTTACTACTTGTCTTGCCTTCTCTTCGTCCGCGCCGCTAAGCTTGCAGGTTAAACTTGGAAGCGAGTCAATGGTTCGCACGTCCCGAAAAGCATACGTGACAGCACCACCATACGATGAGACAGACTCTTGCTCAAAGCATGCATCATTCACAAAACGTTGAAGACAGGCGACCAGGTACATGCGTCCCTCCAAACGTCTCAACACCTCCCGGCGTTGTGCGGCTTCTTTGCAACTCGATGGACCGTTAAATGAACAGGAAGCGCTGGGCGCAGATGCATTTGTAGAAGCACATGCTGACGACATAAGAACCAAACTAACTGCATAGGGTACACTCTTACTCATAAGATGTCGTAAAACCACACAACCACCCTCAACCACAGCGTAACCTATCAGTGGAAACAAGCCGGTTATATAATAATTCTGTTGAAAATATCAAGAAAAACGCACAAAAAACGCTAAAACTTCACAAAATGCAGAGAATCTAGTTTACTTTTTGCCTTCTCAATCCCTTTAGTTAAACCGCTCATAAACTTATCCATATGCTCCACCGTGTCCTGCTTGTCCTTGCCGCACAATAGCGTCCCACCACAGCACGCCGCATATACGTGATCAAGATCCTTATCATTTTCAATGAGATGCTGCTTATACAGTTCAAAGATCATGCATTTCTCTGGAACACCGCCAATGCGACGCTGCTCTTCTTCCGTTTCTCTTCCGCCTGTCAGTGCGCGCTTGAGCTTTCTAGTCAGCGGCTTCATGTCTTCGGGGAGTTCGATGCAAGACTCGGGCATCGACTTTGACATCTTGAGATGCCCATCGAGAGCCGGCGTGAATTTATGATAAACCGACGATGGAGAAAAGAATCTCTTCTCTTTCATCCGTGCAACAACGTCGCGCGTCAGGCGAATATGCGGGTCTTGATCGATTCCTGTGGGAATAATACCCGGCATTCGCTCTTCAAGCTGCGGGTATAGGATATCGGCAACCTGCGTCACTGCACTCATTATTCTGCCAGGATCCGCATTCCCATAAATCGCCTTGAACTCGTTGAGCGTGATCTTCTTTGCGCACTCATATGCAAGATGTACAACTTCCTTGTTCTCCGATTGAAAGTAAAACGTCGTCTTCTTTGGATCAAGCCCTAACGCGAGATATGCAGGAATATGGAAATCCATTGCGCGCTTCTTTGCTTCTTCAAGGGGGACGCCTCTCGCTGCTGCGGATTCCAAGTCAGCAATTAGAATGTACGCCTTTGCGCCTTGTTCTTGAAAATAGCGGATGTTTTCGACGACCATCTTGGTACCAAAATGAATCTTGTCTGCAGTGGGCATGATGCCGCTTAGCACATAGAATTTCTTTCGATTCTTGATGCAATCGGCGATTCTCTGAAGATCACGGCCTGCAAACACGACGCCGCGACGCATGATGCGATTAGGGTGTGGAAAAAAAGAAGGATCGAATTTCTCAAGACCGAAGTCTGTGATGATCTTGGAATAGTCTTCAACAAGTTCCGCGCCGTATGGATCAATAATCTTTGTCATATGAAACAAACTTGGTTCTGCTTATATAAATCTGCTTATATAAATTTAACGCCGCATACAGCCATCTCGAAAATCTCTAAATCTAAATAGTTAACTCTTTCTAAACAGCTCTTCGATCATACACGTCCCGATATCTTTTTTCAGCGGATATGCAGCGAGCGCGAACCTGATGTGAAAACAGTTGCCACCATCAGTTATCCACCAACGATTTTCATCAATTAATTTTCGCTTATCGAGCCTTATGAAGAACCGGCAGTCATCGTCTACCCGGGATTCCTTCTGACTTATCAACAGCTGCCTTTGATCTTCAGTCAGTTTCGCAACGAATGCCTTGAGAAAACGATTCACCTGCCCCTCCTTTGTGATTACTATTTCAAGAATATGAATATTCTCATCATCGTGGCTCTTCGCGACCGTTTCCTTGAGAACAAGTTTCTCCTTCTCGATGTCGATCAACGCCAGTTCTCTAAGTGCCTTCTTGATCTTTTCTACATCTTCCCCCTCTTTTGAGAAAACGGAAAGTTTAACACTGTGAGCATATTTCATACTGATATTCAAAAAAAGAAGATTTATATAAGTTTGTACACCTAGTGAATCAATGAAACATAACTTTACCATCACGCTCATTCTTGTTGGCATCTTCTTTGTGTCACAACTCCTGGGTCTCTTCATCGTCAGCAAGTATGTAACAGGAGTCTTCATCAACCCTGAGACAGGCGAGATCGAGAATGTTACATACAAAAGCCTGCCACTCGATATGCAGCGGCCAGCGGTTGAAGCATCACAATCGTACCTCTACATCCTTGGAGCAGTCCTGATTGGAACGATTCTTGTGCTGCTAATTGTCAAATTCAGAGGCCTGAAACTCTGGAAAGCGTGGTTCTTTCTCTCTGTAGGATTGTGTCTGACGATTGCGTTTGCAGCATTTGTCAACCAATTCATTGCAATAATGCTTGGCGCCGTATTTGCGGCGCTGAAGATATACAAGCCAAACGTATTTTTGCATAATTTCACTGAAGTCTTCATTTATGGCGGGCTTGCCGCAATCTTCGTGCCGATTATGAACATATTTGCAATCGTGGTGCTCCTCATCCTTATCTCTATATACGACATTATAGCGGTGTGGCAAAGTAAGCACATGATAACGATGGCAAAGTTCCAAACAGAATCAAAAGTCTTTGCCGGACTTTCCATTCCTTATTCCGTACCGGCACAAACAAAACACGGGGGAAAAAAAGCAGAAAAAGACTCTGCTGTGCCTACGAAGAAAAGAATAAAACAAGAAAGCAAAAATGCAATCCTCGGCGGCGGCGATATCGGATTTCCCCTCCTCTTTGCAGGAGTCGTCATGAAGACAACACCGTTCGGAAAAGTCATAATCATCCCCGCAGCCGTGTCGATAGCACTTTTTCTACTGCTGTACTTTGCACAAAAAGATAAGTTCTACCCAGCAATGCCGTTTCTCTCCATAGGCTGTTTTATAGGGTATGGATTGCTTCTGCTGCTTTAGGTATACCAGAATTCAATCTGTTGTATTTGTTTAGCTCTTATGCTCACAGCGCCGCTCACGACGCATAAGGGAATACTTCCCTTATCAACCCACATTAAGGCAGGCATGAAGCCTGCCGAATACCGACGAGCTTTTGTTCATCCCACATGGCAGGTCGGTGGCGGCGCTGTGAGAGCGATTAGCTAAACAAATACAATCTGTTTATTGACTGGTCTAATTGATCGGTGTGGGCTTGAGCTTTTTACTTTCGAAACTTATCTTATTTATCTTATAAGCAGACCATTATACAATGGGTGCAGTTCAAACAAACGCGCAATAATTGCTTCGTTGTCTCCAGGCTTAACACCGTCAAACGTTTCGAGAAATGCTTCAAATGACCTCCATTCGTGCAGGATTACTTCAGGATCGCTGGCGCGATCATCCACTGCTTCATACAAAATATCAAAATCTCGTCCATACACAAAACCAAAAATCATCTGCACACGGTCAATATGGCTGCTGTGAGACACAACAATAAATCTTTCCCAATTTCTTGGAAGAATGATGTCCCTTTTAGTAAAAACTGCCTGGCCAACAGTATCAAGAGAAGTCTCTTCGGTCAGAATCACGCGCTCTTCGATTCCCACACTCTTCGCATACTGCTTCATCAGATGTGCGTGGGTATGCTGAAGATCTCTTTGGGCACGCCCGCCTGACAACGTAATTGTCTGTACGGCGCCATGAATATAGAGTTCTACGCCGCGATCTGTTCTTTGTTTTGATTTTTCGCTTAACGATCCATCAGCATTCATATCGCATGACAATGCGATGGATGTGGAATACGGTGCGGCCATGATTGATCCTTTAGCAACTGTTGCAGTAAAAACTAATTTATTGAGAAAAAACTTGATCCAAACAAGAAATTACCATACTTTTTGGAAGTGAGGTCTATACATTCTCCATCACTTCCTTCTAATTCGTAATCAATTACACGACTTCCAAAACCAACTTTCACTCTGAATCTTAATTTCCTTTCTGGTTCCGCTCTATCTACATACCCTACATCAATCTGTCCCATTCTTGCTTCAGTATGTAATTGACCTACTTGTGAGTTTCCATCTGGAAGATTATGAGTATATACTTTGTAATCAAGAGAAGCAGTACCCTGTCTTGGAGCCAATGCTGAAGTTGTTCTCGCAACATCTGGAATTACATGAGTAGCTTTATCTGTTGCAAAAAGCAAAACGGTATTAGGATGGCTGTTTCTATAAGCCTCTTGGAGTTTATCTAATATTTCTCCTAATTCTTCTCTAACAGTATCATGATATTGTCCCATATTGATTATGCTAAATACAACTAGTTTATAATCCTTTCGGTTGTGTTACTACTACTAGATTAATAAAATAACCTCCCGCCGCGCCCGAATTGACCTATTTTAGTATGCTTAATCTTGTGTGAAGAATCTTGCTCCAGTTCAAGGGCTTTGCTGCGAGCCCTTCCCTCATCGCAGGTGTCAGCCGCCGTTTCT
>JACRKM010000067.1 GCA_016219765.1 Candidatus Woesearchaeota archaeon | reverse complement strand
TTGTAACAGACTTTCTGTTTGATAAGCCTCTCATGATCACGAAGATCTCCTTCAAGCCAGAAGTGCTCAAGAAGACTGCTGGTGCTGGAGCCATTGGCGATAAAGCAAAGATGAACTGCAGCATGCGCCTGATTGTTCGTTCAGGAACAAAAGTCTTCAAGGAGCCCGAGATCGAAAAGGTGATGTTTGATGTGCCATTGCACGGGACGTTGTTTGGTGAGATTACGAAGACTGTGAAGGCCAAGATCGATACAAAGCAGAATGAGATTGACGCAACACAAAAGAGCATCGACGGTTTGCAAAAGTGGGTTGATATTCTTGGGACGATGTGTACGGTGGCTGAAATTCTGGCAAAGCTCATCGCTGCACTCGATATCTTATATGTGGTTATTTGGGGTATTTCTTGGGCGCTTGAACTGACAGTAATACTTGCTGGCGTGGGCCAGGGATTGTATCGTGGAGCATGCCAGTTCATGTCCTATATCACAGGATACGGTGTGCCAACATTCTGGCAGACAAATCTAGCGCTGAACCTGCCCAATACCCTTGCATCGCCAGCCGCGTCATCGCCGGGGTTCTGGTTTAAATTAACCTGCGCGTTTGTATCGTGCCGTTTTCTTGAAACATCGAACGCGTTTGAGCTTATTGCGAACACTGGTTCTGCTGATGGGGGCGAGTATGCTGAATTTATTGCAAACGATAAAGCAACAACCCCTGGACAGCCAAACAGGATTAATGTATCAAAAGACAATCCCACAGGAAAGACCGGAGATGTTGCTCAATCAGTGATTGGATTTTCTGGTCCGGACCTGCTTTCTCCGTACAGAAGCTTGCCTGTCGCGACACGATTGTTATGCGCGCCGGGTGAGCTATATGGACTTAAGAAGGAACGCCAAGTGAAGTGTATGACGCGCAATTGTTACAGAGACTTTGTAACTGCCGGCTTTTCACCGGCGATTTGCGATCGTATGGAGGCGTTCAGGACGTGTTTGTACGTTGACGGCGCCGCGTACAGGATTGTTGGTGATTCTGGTGTCGTCATGCGTTACATTACAGGCATTCTGGAATATTCGCTTTCACAATTCCTTGTCACGTTGGGATCAGTACTTCTTACAAAAGCTGCACCGTGGTGCCCTTGGCCTTTGGGTCTTGCGCAATCGGGAGAGATAGCAGCGAAGATACAAGCACCTTATATGTGTACGAGCCCCACGGTGAGCTCTGGCTGGGTTTCTGCCTACTGTAGCGGTGCAATGGCAGGATTACTGTGGCTTGACATAGGAGACTGGCTCGGTGGAAGCGATTTTAAATGGAATTATTACAATAAAAAATTAGAAGACCCTGACTATTGTACACGGTAATTCATATGAAAAGATTTACATGAGAATAATCATGCGCAACAAAATGGTGCAACAAGACGAGGCAATAAAATGAGAAAACGCATTCTGCTTGTGTGCATTCTATTTCTGCTGTTCTCATTGGCTGCTGCTGCCTCAAAGCGAGAGTTTGGTGGCTGGAACGTGATAGGACAGGATCTGCCGATCGGAAGCGATCATGGTGTTCCTACTACTGCCTGGTATGACGTATCGCCGTGGGAGATGAATGTGTGCTCCTATTATGGAGGAAATGATCCGACAGCATTCACCCAATCCGGCGCTGCCGGAGAATACTATCATAACTTGATGCTCACATTACAAGCGCAAAGGTCAAATCCTTTGCCAAGCGTCCCCGCTTCATTAAAAACGAGAATCTATGAGGTTGCATATTTTGTCCAGCCGACGCAGGACGACGAGAACGTGAACTTCGAAGTTGTGGTGCGTGACAGTGCTGGTGCTGAAATATCGATCGCGTCTGGAAGTTCAAACTACGTAAATGGGTATCGTGATTATTATGTTGAAGAATCTGAGAAGAACTACACTCTCGCAAAGTTGCATTATTGGAATCAAAAACGCGAGGGAACATTAGAAGTAACCTTCGTGGAGCAGCTATCATGAGACCCGCTCATCGCAATCAAGGAACTGCATACAAGCGAGGAAATAGAAAAGAACATTCAAAGAAGAATAATGCGGTGGCCATTGCTCGCGTATCCTGGAATATTTTCTGGCAAGAGCGAAGCTTCTTGGTTTTTCTATACGATTTGCTCGGAATTGCGCTTTCTGTTTCACTGCTCCTTGGGGGATTAGTCCTGGTAAAATGGACGTATCTTGGTTTTACACCAACAGCAAAATTAGCTTTTGAAACAGCGCAGACCATCGATGCGAATCCGGACCAAGTGACTGCTATGAATGATCGAATTTCAATGATTAAATGGAGTTTGTATCGCTGGATTGCTGGCATGATTGCTGCCGTTGCAGCCATGCTTGTGTTGTCACTTGTAGTGTTTTCTGTGTCGTCATTTCTTTCAGCATCAAAATCGATGGAGAGTCTGGGTGTGCGCCAACCAAGGCCGGCTTGGAAAGAACTTATGAAGGCGAGTGCTTTGGGAATGTTCATTGTCGTGCTATTTTTGTGTGTTTCACTACTCGCGGCGCTGGTTCTGCGACCACCTGTTAATGCGATTGTTGTCCTGGTTTCTTTCTTTATATTTATGTTATGGTGGCTTGTTGCCTTGTATGAATTCATAATCACAAGAAGCGTGTGGCGTTCTTTTGTATCTTTTTGGGTCAGGGGCTACAAGAATATCCTTGTCCTGTGCTCAGTTGGATTGCTTGTGTTAGTTTTATTCATACTGGGGAATGTCATACTCAATTTAGTAAAGCTCGCATCGCTTAAAGCATATGCATTTTTACTGGTGATTTGGATAATTATAGACTTCATGTTGCTAAGAAGTGCAATTTTCGGGCACCTGCATTCTCACGCAACGAAGAGGATGGCATGAAAAAAGAAGGGAGCATTCCACGAACAATCTCAACAATACATCGGCCGCCGTTGATCGCTTCAAGAAAATCTCAAATTACAATATTCATTATCATCGGCCTATTGCTGGTTGCTGCACTGGGTGTATTCTTAGCGCTGAGGGGACAAGTACAAAAGATTGAGCTTCCGGAAGAGCGTATTGAGAAGATTCCGCTGCAAGTGAAGCCTGTCAGTTCTTTTGTTGAATCGTGCATGCAGTCCATAGCGACAGAAGCTATAAAGAAAATGGGTCAGCATGGTGGATACATCGATCCATTGGAAGAAAAAATCCCCGGAACGGGGATGAGGTTTGACCCACAAAACCCCACCGACTCCGACGGAGTGACGCTGGTCGATGACCCTTCAACAGCAGTAGTCTATTGGTGGTATTTGAAAACGCCCAATACTTGCTTCAACTGCCTGCTCAGTGATGAACGCGTCCCTCAAGTTTCCTCGATCGAGATACAAATAGACGAATATCTCAAGAACAACATCGACACTTGCCTTAATAAGTTTGAGAACTTCAAGGATGCGGGATTTACGATTACAAAGAAAGGAGCCCTGATAGCAAAAACGACAGTAACGGAGAAAGACGTCGTAGTTGTTGCAAGATTTCCAATAGCTGTGAAGCTGGGTGAGGAGACAACAGATTTGACCGATTTCATTGCACGTGTTCCGATCCGGCTAAAAACGATGCTTGACGTGGCAACTTCCGTTGCGGATGCAGAAGCAACAGCGAATTTCTTGGAGTATGTTGGAAAAATGATGATTAGCTACAATAGCGCGCTTGACACATCAAAACTTCCTCCGATCTATGCTCGTGAAGAAAGTTACGTACCGAAGATTTGGATCAAGCCCATTGTTGAATCCCAAGTAAAAGACTTGCTAACGAGTTACGTTCCACTGGTGCAGATCAATGCAACAAAAGGAGCGGCGCCTCTCCCTGCTGCTGACGCATTTACACAAGCAGTGTACAAAAGCTTCTTCTTCCCAACACTTAATACATCATTTGAGAATTATTCCGTACGATTTTATTACTTGGAGTGGCCAATCTATCTTCACATTACTCCGAACAGCGGGGGCATTTATGAAGCAAGCAGGGTGACTGCAATAGAACGCTCCTTATTCGGCCTGCCTCCCCTATTCCCGACTATCCCGACGCGCGAGTATGAGTTCTTTTATGATCTTTCATTTCCTGTGTTAGTTGAAGTTAGGAACAGCGAAGACCTCTATGGTGAAGGATTTACCTGGTTGTTCGCGCTGGAAGCGAACATTCGCGACAACAAAGGAATGGTTCAGTGGTTCCAGGGAAATGGCACGTGGGGCCCATACAAGTATAACTTGTACCGTCTTGGTGCAAAATCAGAAGTGCTTCAATCAGACGCTGGAAAAAAGCACCCAGCGCTCGCGCCAAAGGCTGCCAGGACACTTTTCTGTAATCCGAATCAATTCCTGAGCGGCAATGTGACCCTTGTGGTTCGTGATGCCGAGAACAAAACACCGCTTAATGGCGTTTCAGTAGTATATTCCTGTGGCACCTATGCGGGTTGTCCGATGGGGATGACGACTTCTGATGAGAAAACAAATGAATCGCGACTTGTTTCTCCTTTTCCTGTATGTATAGGCGGGGGGATCTTGACGCTTAAGAAAGAAGGATACGAGACTAAAACGAAGATTGATATTTCAACAAAGCCGGCAGAGCCTATTGAGATTGAAGAAGAACTGCAGCGTAGTTATGAAAAAGATGTAAAAGTTAAGAAATTGCTGTTGAATCGAAATGTTCTTTATCGCAGACCATTGGAAGATCATGGCAACATATATATTCGATTCATGAAATCGTCAGGAACGGTTGCAGAACCCGACCTTAATTCAGAAAGTGTAATCTTAACAGTGAGCAGAGTTGATGGAAGTAAATTTGATCCGCCTTCTGCACAAACGATTGTATTTGATAAAACGAAGAATGATCCGAGCTTGCACAAAATTAAGCTTGTCCCAGGAACGTATGAAGTGCGCACGACATACATCAACACACAGGGTGCAAAAATTCCTCCAGAATACCGCTGTGAAGACGGGGATGAGGATTGTTTCTGGATTCCAGAACCTCCGGGGGTAAAGACAGACGCGTTCATGGGCGGAGGGTTAGAGCTGGTGAACAGTACAGGATACTGGATTATTGGCTTGTCTGATCTCAAAAAGGGAAACGCAGTGACGTTTACGATTTTACAACTCCCACCATTGTTGGTTGTTGAAGACTTATCAGAATTTGGGAGGATCGAAGAGTACACAAAGCAGTTTCGGCCACTGCTCCAACCGACGTTCTCCTAGAGAATAAGAGTTAATGACCTAGTTAAATGGCCCGGTTTAGTGAAAATCTATAAATGTTGAGATTACGTTGGTGCTTGGGTGGTGCTGTTTTCAGCGGTTTCGTTCCCTGTCGGAAGTTTGCTCAAGCCTATCCCGCCAAAAAGTGTGTAAATGTCCGGCTGTTGCGCCGCCTGTGTTAGCGCTGGCACGGTTTTCGCGAGCCCCATCAGTTTACATGAGTTCTTTGCCTGTTCTGCCATGATTTTGTCGCAGTACTGCGCGTCCTGTGTCTGCAGCACGACCTGCAGGTAGCATGAATCTTTCCCGTGCGTCCTGTTGATGAACTCGCAGAAGTTTCCCTGGGTCTTGAATGTTGCGAGCAGCGTGATGCACTGGATAATGTTATTTTCAAATTCAAATGTCTGGCAAAGTCCTGCTGCACGGTTTGGTTCTCGAACTGCCACTTGTTTAACGATCTCGAATGCTTCCTCTTTGGTTTTCCCTTCAAACGGCTTGACTGGCTTTGGCGGGGCAACAGATACTGGTTGTTGTGCTGGTTGAGCTGGTTTAAGTGGAAATGCCGAGGGTGGAACGACTGCGGTGGGCGCAGTGATGTTGGGTTTTTTCTCCTCCATTATAGGAACATGCTTTCGTATCTCCTCAAGCTTTTGTCTGGCGATCTGCGCGGGTTCGATAGTGAAGATAACGCCTGCAGTTGCGGTGTAATTTCCATAGATGGCGTCGGTGCGAAGGATGTAATTGCCGGGCGTGACGTCTTCTGGCAAAGCGAAGTTTACGACGCGCTGTGTCGTGGTTGCGATTGCAACGGTCTCCTCCTGTTCAAACACGGTCTGGTCTGTGTCTTTTTTGATGACCCGGTAGCGCAGCGTGATGTCGTACGGCTGTTGCTTTCCGAAGTTGATGACATCGGTAGTGAAGATGAAGTCCTCGCCAGGTATAGGAACGGTTGTCAGTTTGTTAACTTTTACATCTAAAAGCGCGCCAGCTTCTGATGGTTTTGCTATAAACACAAAAACTTTGAAATAAAAAAAGGATACAGCTCCGCTAATCACGATAATTGCGATGAGTGCAAACACGATGAGCTTATGCTCTACACGTATTTCTTTGGCCGGTGCGGTAATAAGAGTAATGGCAGAATCGATTTCGTAGTACGGATAGCCTTTGCCGACAAGAAACGTTTTGATAGTATCAAGGGGGTATCCTGCTTGTTGTTGCTGCCGTATGTAGTACGAAAGCTGCTGGATACGTTGGTTTACAGCAAGCTGTGGGTTGGTCGTTAGGTTGATGACGTACTGTATAGAGCTCTCGACCTCTGCGCGGTCGTAGCCAGAAGCAATGAGAAAGTTGTTGATTGCCTCAAATGTTTGTCCTGCTTGGTGTTGGCTGATGATAAACGCGACGAGGCTTTGTTGTACCATGCAGGATACGAAACGGATTTCACTTATTTAAATATTGTGGGAGTTCGGGATATTCGAACAACAAACTTGATGGAAAGAAAGATTTATAACAAATTCTCAGTTTTCAGATTTAGTAAAAGTCGTGGTTGCAATGGTTGTGGGTGAAGAAGAACAAACAAATCAAGCTTCGAAGGATGCGCCCTCTTCAGCGGGCAGACGCGAGACTGCTGTTCATGTCCGCATTGCCGAGGTTCTTGCTGGCGTGTATACAAAACGGGAAGGGTGGGATCCTAATACGATAGATCTTGGTAATTTTCGTTTTTCTCGTGTGAATCTTTTGGGAGTTATTATTTCAAACAGCACAGCGCGGGAGGGACTTGCGTCGTCGGTATTGATGCTTGACGATGGTTCTGGCAGGATAATGCTGCGCTCATTCGACACGCGGCTGATTTCTGCAGCCGTGGGTGATCTGGTGCTGGTTGTCGGGCGCCCTCGCGAATTTAACGGTGAGCGGTATGTGATGCCTGAGATCATTCGTAAACTGGATAATCTAAAATGGATCGAAGTGCGAAAGCAAGAGTTGGAACTTCTTGATGGTGAGCGTTTAGAGAAAAAGAGTGACAGGAATAGCGCAAGTGGTGCAATAGAACAGCATGAGAGTGCGAGTGATGGTGGCGCAACAATCGTCGTGGGCGAAGAAGCCACAGGATCGGATGCAAGTGCACAATCAGCTAATAGCAATCCTGCAGAGAGAGTTCTTGACGTGATTCGTGCAAAAGACCTAGGGCGGGGTGTCGCGTTTGAAGAGATCTCTGCTGCATGTCCCAAAAGCGATATTGACGCAGTTCTTCGACGTCTGCTTGAATCAGGAGAGGTGTTCGAATTGCGGGCAGGAAGGTACAGGGTACTCGAATAAGTGCTCGAGTAAGTAATTCGCGTATTCCGGCTAGAATAAACTGGGTGTAACGTAGGACTCGATGATCGCCGCGGCAAAGAGTATCGCGAGTGACAATGTCAAGAGCGCGCTCACGTCGAAAAGTATTTTCTGGAATTTCTCATTTTGGGTGTGATGATTAATAATTGCCGCGCTGATGATGCCGCCGGCAAGTCCGGCGATCATGTATGCAATCATTTCGGGAAGCCCATGGACAAAGTATCTTGAAAATGAGAATGAGATCGTTTGCAGGTATGCTGCGGCCTTCGCGAATCCTACTGTTGCAGCGTACTTCTTGATGCCGATCTTTATGAGGTTGCCTATTGCAACTGCGACAACGCTCGCGTTCCAGGTGAGAATGAAGATTGCACCGGCACCGTAGAGAAATGAAAAGATAATACAGAAGATGAGGACTTTAAGGTTATTGCTAAAGATGCGTAAGAGGACCTGTGACGAAACTGCATTGCTCGTGGCGCCTCCTGTCGTTTGCGCAATGGGCGCGTTGATCTGTGCGATGGTGGTTGCTTGCTGCTGAAAGATAACAGAGCTTATGTCTGTGGGAAGTAGGACATACCAGATAGCAAGGGAGGTGGTCATTCCGATGAAGAGGAAGATGTAAAATGCAATTAGTTTGCTGTGTTCTGCAAGGAGTCCTTTCTCGGTTGAAGAGAGCACATCTTTTTTCTCTTCAGTGCGCACAGCATGGAACATGAGCGGTGTTGCGGCGAATACCGTGAGGAAGATCATTACGAGGTCTGCTTTGTCCCGAAATACCCAATATCCCAGAAATAATCCGATGGATGAGATGAGAATTCCGTAAAAGAAAAGCTCCCATGGACGCTTTTCAGCGCGCAAAGGACGGATGATCGATTCAATGACCATATTACTTTTATTTAAAAGACATTATTTAAATGTTTTCTTGAAAACCGGTATTGTTTAGCTCTTATGCTCACAGCGCCCCTGCACGGCAAACCTTTAAATAGGGTTATGGATTTCGGGCCATTATGGAATTGGACTATGAGGGGATGCTCAAAAAAGCCCGTAAGGAACTTCCGGAATCAGTATTTAACATAGAGCGTTTCGAGGTTCCAAAAGTTACTGGGCACTTGCAGGGGAACAAGACCGTCATTAGTAATTTTCATCAGATTGCGGATACGCTTGGAAGAACCCCTGAGCACCTGCTTAAGTACGTTCTCAAAGAGCTTGCGACTCCTGGGCAGCTGACAAGGAATCAGTTGCTTCTTGGTGCAAAAGTTCCTGCTTCGCGCATTAATGAAAAGATTCGCAAGTATGCAACAGAGTTTGTGCTTTGTCCTGCGTGCGGGAAGCCCGACACGAAGATTATCAAGGAAGGTGAATTGAATTTCTTGCGTTGTAACGCGTGTGGCTCAAAGCACTCTGTGAAAATGGTTAAGGACTCAATGTCGTCATAAGTGCCAAAAACCACGACAGTGCAGGTCATGGACGCGGCACCCGCTGGTCGAAAACAAACTGAAAACGACTGGATTTTATTTGTCGTGATTAGCCGAACCATGCCCCAAGCCCTGCTTGCTTTTCCTTTTCTTTTCCAAAGACTCCTTCAATGTGGCGGCGCACGATCTCGAGGGTCTGTTTTAGGTAGGGAGTGAGGTTATAATGGTTTGCGAGGCTTTGACTCGGCTCAAGGTACTTGACGATGCTGCCTTCGCTGATCGTGAAGATTATATTCCCCCCGCACGCGGTGCAGGTTCCTCGCAGTGGCGGTCTTCTAAATTTGGTGTTGCAGGTAACACAACGGAATTCTTGCTGCGAAAATTTTCGCAGGTTCCCTTTGATGTCTCTGATGAAATGCTTTTCAATGACGAGCTGCGCGACGTTGACTTCATCGACAGCGCGAATCTTCTTTGCGATATCCATTTGGGAAAGGAGCTTGTCTTGCATACTCGGGAGGGTTTTGTATGCACTGCATAGAACTCCCGCGTTGAAGTTTGTGGTGTCATGCGTAAATCCCATACCCTCATACTGTGTTGATTTTCCAAGTTCGTCCTTGATGGTGTTGAGTTTTACCTCCCACGGCATCTTGTACGTGAGTGCCGCTTCATAAAGCGCGAGCGGATAAGAAAAACACCGGTCGATATCAAATGCCATATCATCGACCTCTGCGGGGATAAGTGTGCTGGTGAGGACAAGCGGGGCATCCATTGTCGATCCTCTGCTTTCGGGCAAGTATTTGCGTGAGAAATTGAGAAATGCATCGAGCAGGAGGAAGATGCATGACTCATCCCCATCACAATCTCTCCTCATAGCGGCGTGAAATAGAGGGTGTGCGAAGAATCCTTGAGTTTTTGAGAAGCCGATGATGCGTCCAAGGCTTCCTGCACTCGTGTGCGGCGCCAGCCCGATGATGAGTTGCCCAACAAGGTCATCTTTGCTTGATAGGTTATAGTGCAGTTGAAGCCCGTACAATTTTACGAGGAGCTCGTCTATGAATTTCGTTGCCCGGTAGAGGATTTCATCGCACGGTTCGTCCGGCGAGTCTGGACAGCAAGGAATGATGATATCCTGAGTATATAATTCAAGGATTTGTTCCGGCGACTCAAGTTCGATTCCATGGATATCATGGGTATATCCTAATTGCTTGAGTTTTTCGATGCTTGTCCGCACCTCGCAGGGCTTGAAGTGGGTAAGTGGAAGCTCTGAACAATCGTATCGGATCGTTCCTTCTTTATTGACGCGCAGTTGGTGCTTTGCGCGCAATATTCCTTTAGCAAGATGCTCTGGGAGGTGTTCTTTGTTGCTTGTTCCCCGGACTCCTTTGACAAGGTCCGGCATGTTTTGCAGGCCGATCTTTTTGATCGTGTTCTTCAGGACGCGGCTAATATCGATGGATCTGCTGACAAATAAGGGAAGCTCGCCATGCTTTGGGCATGTTGGAATAGGCAATTGTCCGCAAGATCTGCATTCGTATCTGCGTTCTGCTTTTTGATCGCACCTGTCGCACACGCCAAAAGGTGTTTCAGCATTGCAATTGTTACAGTAGAAGAGTGCAAGCTCGCAGTGGATGGTTCCGACATCAATCGCTGCCTGAAAGCTTCGCAGCCTGCCTCCTTCGTCCCCGACAGGGAAGAGTGTGTGGGGGCTTCCGGTGAGTTCGCGTTGTTTGGCTTTTTCCGGCCTGCCCATGCGCGAGCCGATGAATGTTCCGCATTTGTCGCGAAGAGGAATTCCGCTGAGCGTGTGGATAATTTCCGTTGTCGATGACTCGGGTTTTTCATGGATGATGGTGCTGAACTGTTCCTTCCATCGTCTATCATTGCTTCCTATGAAGGGGAAGAGAAAAAGAAGTGTGCTTGCGTGTGGATCTTCTATAACTGCATACTCGTTTGCGCTGACCTTGTGCGGGACTCCAGCAATCTCAAGATGGCGTTTTGGCTCTGACGCGATGAAGATGACGAGTTTCTGGTGTTGGCTTCCAACCGGCTCGATTTTTGCAGTAGAGAGCCAATCGAGCAAAGATTCAAGTTGCGGCGTAGTTATTGAATTCCAGTAGTGTGTGTACAACGGGTGGAGCGGGACGCCGAGATTTTTAGTGATGCTGACTGCTTCTTGCAGAGTTGGTTTGTGTATAAAACAATTATCAAAAAGCTGTTGGGCGCGCCCAAGTGGAATTTCTGTGTGGCGCGCGAGTTGTTCGGTGAGAACGTCGGCGTCAACGCCTGTTTCCGATTTTGTTTCCTTGAGTGCTTTTGCGAGTTCCTGAATCCACCACTCTTCACAATATCCGGCAGGGACAAGAGGGTGCGCGCGGTTGAGGAAGTCTCCATAGTTGATGAGTACATCTCCAATATATAGAATCTCAGCAATGTTGCGTTTTGCGTGCTTTGCTTCAGATTCGTTATTGAGCAAAAGGACGCTCCCGTCGGTGAGTTTGACTATTGGTCCGTCAATAGTGTCGCAGGTAGTGAATGCTGCACCTTTGCCGGGCCGTTCAACCTTTAGCTGCGTACCGGTTGCAATAAAGTTGTTAAGTGCGTGCATTGTTGCTGGGTGGATGGATTGCGCGGAGAATCCGCTGGTGCGTGATCGACCATAGCGTAGCCGGAATGCTCCGTTGCGTAGGGGGTGTCCTAGGACTGGCCGTCCGGCAACAAGATCTTTGATATAGGTGAAATCGGGTGATATCTTTGGCTTCTCGGCGGTCTTTTGAGCGCCATCACTACTCTGTGTTTTTGCGGCTTTGGCTTCCTTTTGGATTTTGAGGAACTCCTCTAGGAAGTTCCAGTGTTCCATGCCGACGCTCGCGCCCCATTTTCCGAGTTCCTTCCAGAGTTTTGGCGCCTTGAGAGGAATACAGCTAGAGTGGATTAAACAATAGCCTGATCGGATACGGTTGGTCTCAACGCGCGGGAGGTCTTTATAGTTGCTGACTTCTATCTCTTCGCTTGCATCGCCAGAAATCTCAACAGGAATATGCTTCATGAGAAATTCACTTTCCATCTTAGAAGGAAAATATTGTAGGTTTGTAACGCGTTCGTGATAGTCTTCGATTTCGGTCTGGCAGCGTTTGATCTCCGCGTCCGTTGGATCATATGTAGCATACCCAAGATTCTTGCGGATGTAGTCTGCGATGATAACACACCAACTTGCGGCGGTCCCGCCTGCGTTGCGCACTGGTCCTGCAAACCCGAGGCAGAAGTATTGGCCTTGGTTGTCGTTGCGGTTCTTGATCTTAATATCAACAAGTCCGTCAAGCGGTGAGCTGACTACTCCGAGGGTTCCGTAGGCGAATCCAACACGGACCCCGACGGTGATTGCCTCGAGCTTGTTGTTGAAGGTGCAGAATTTCTCTTGCGCGACCTCTAAGCCGACCTGTAGCGCCACGCGCCAGTCGAGCGGATTATACTGCTGCTCGAGTTGGATAATGCGTTCGACAACCCCGGAGTTGACGATCTGGGGGGCGACCACGCTAATAAGCCCTGCTACGCGTTCTGCCATGCTTCGTGCAAGGCGCACTTCGACAGTATCGACGGGGTCATATCCTTTCTTTCGAGCAGCTTGCGCTAGCCGGTGCTCAGCGAGAGATTGTTTCTCGAGCTGCTCGAAGTATGCTTGCATGCGTGGGCTTGCGGGCGGTGTTGTTGCTGACATTGTAAAAGAGGAGTTTATAGTTTCATTAATTTGTTTCATCAATTTGCTCGTTCTTCTTCACCACAGAACCGGAACATCTTAACTTGTCGTGTTGCAAGGTTCACGATAGGAACCCTGCATGGTTGCGGTTTAAGTCCGAATTTTTCTTGGTATTCGGTGGTTCCTATCCAGCACGAGCAAGTCATGGTGGTGACATTTCGATAATTGCTTGCATGGCAGCGGTGCAGGTGTCCTCCGATGAAGAAGTCGGGAACAACATCTATAACGAGATTGTCTTTGTGCGGGTCTGGGATGTAGAGGGTGCTGGCGTGCGTTGGCGCAAGATGCCGTCGCCTGAGTAGAAACTTCATGATGAGGTCTGCGCGTTGTTGCCCTCCTGCAGATCGAATGTTCTCGACAGCGTCTGAGTAGTAAATAAAACTAAATCCGTGGTAGATAAGACAGTCGAATCCTGGAAAATTGTTGGTTGCATGCACGTTCACGATTGCGGGGTTACTAACGAGTGTTGCATTTGGAATCTCGTACATTGCTTTTGCGAAGTCTTTGTAGAGAGGTGGTTGGGGTTCTGCTATGCGCATGGCGTCGTGATTTCCTGGGCTGATTATAATGTGGATTGATGATGGTATCATCTTAAGATATCCAGCAAGAGTGCTGTATTGTTCGTTTATATCCTGGATAGACAAATCTTTATCCTGGTTAGGGTAAATCCCGACACCGTCCACGAGATCGCCTGCAAGGACAAGATAGCGTATCTTGCGGGCAATCTTGCGTTGCGCGGGTGTGCCGTGTTCCCCTCGCAGCCAGCGGATGAATTTTTCAAATTCCTCCTTGAGAAACAGTTTTGATCCTATGTGAATGCAGGAGACTCCTACAAGGTATGCCTCCTCGGGAGATTTTTTGAGCTCTTTGGTGATGGGAACGTCGGGAAGGAGCAGCGTTTTTGCGAAGATGATGTCTTCTTTGACTGTCCCGACAACTCCTATGACCTCGTCGAGGACCGACTCTTTTGCGGCGGTATGCACTTCGGCGTTGTTCTTGTGTGCGAGGACTTTGATTGTCCCGGTGGCATCTTCGACTGTTAACAGGATGTTGTTGTTCTTTGTTTCTTGTTTATCCAGTATAAGTCCGATGATTGAGCATTCCCCGCTTTCGCGCGTCCTGTTTCCCTGTGTGATTCGGTTAATGGACGTAGGTGATCCCAGCTCTTTGCGGTCCTGTAGTATGCGGCGAAGAAGGTTATAACGGGAGTTAAAGTACCCAACAAAGTCCTGCACGGTTCGCTTCTGTGGTTCTCCTTTGTATGAATACACGACACGGACTACGGGCTGGCGCGGACTGTCCGTATCGGTTTCTGAGAATTCCGGTTGTGGTGGTTGTGAAGAAAGACTGTCGGGGCTTTCTTTTTCTTGTTGCGGATCCGGTGTGGGTTGTGTGGAGAGAAGTGCTTGAAATG
>JACRKM010000066.1 GCA_016219765.1 Candidatus Woesearchaeota archaeon | reverse complement strand
TGAGAAGTCCAATCTTGTTGTACACACGGCATTCTTTGTTTGGACACGCAATATCCTGTTTTTGAGCCACTCGCATGAAAAACACCTCAAGCTCCCGTCAGAAGAACAAGATAATAAAGTTAACTATTATGGGTCAATTCGGTGTTTCTGACACGCATGCTTAAATATTAAATCGTTACTTTAAACAGGCATGGGAATAACAAATGTATGGTTCTACACTCTTCTAAGTGTCTTCATAGTGAGCTTGGTATCATTTGTAGGCGTCCTTACCTTATTAATGACTCACAGAAAGCTGCATGAGCTGCTGCTTTACTTTGTAAGCTTTTCAGCAGGTGCTCTTTTTGGTGATGCATTTCTCCATCTCCTTCCAACGGCTGCAGAGAAGTTTGGATTCAGCGTACAGCTTTCGCTCTACGTTCTTGCCGGCCTTGTTTTTTCATTTGCAGTTGAGAAGCTGATCCGTTGGAGGCACTGCCATGTCCCTCACTCGCACAAGCACGTGCACCCGTTTGCGATCATGAACCTCGTTGGAGACGCTGTCCACAACTTCATCGATGGGATCATCATTGCTGTGAGTTATCTTGTGAGCCTGCCTGTTGGGTTGGCGACAACACTTGCAGTTGTACTTCATGAGATCCCCCAGGAGATCGGAGACTTCGGCATTCTTTTGCATGGAGGTTTTTCAAAAGCGAAAGCGCTCTTCTTTAACTTTATTACAGCATTGGCCGCATTTGGTGGTGCCATTCTTGCGTTAGTATTTACATCGTACGTGGCGAACGTTCAATTTTTTGTTGTTCCATTTGCAGCAGGGCAATTCATCTATATTGCTGGCTCTGACCTGATTCCCGAGCTGCACAAGGAAATTGCTGTAAAAGATTCGCTTATTCAGTTTTTGTTCTTTGTTGCTGGCGTGCTCGTGATGCTTGCGCTGTTGCTTCTTGAATGACTGTGACAAAGGCGCGCTTATACGCGTTGTTTTGACGGCGTTATCGAAAACCTCTGAAGTGCCGGCGCAATCACTGCCACCGCCTTTCTGCGAGAGGTAGGTTTTCAATAACGCCGTTTTGACGTGAGCTGTTAAGTTAGCGTCTGGTATAACGTATGGAATTCCTGTTAGTTTCTCCGACCTACGAGCGAGGACTAGAAAAAATAGGATAAAACTTTCCGAGCGGATTCGGGAGGACGAGGCATCAGCCGAAGAGTTTTTGAGTTGCTGTACTTCTAGGCGCTGCAAGAAATGAAGAAACTACTTCATTTCTGCACAGAAAATCAGTCGTTGCTTATTTTCTTGTGTCGAAGTTTTCCAGTGTAACGTTAATCGTGGGGGCGGGCGTTAGTAAGTTTTTGTCTGATTGTCTTGATATTATCTTCTGTTAGGTCTTCAATAACTTCTTCCATTTTTAGAACAAATATTTTCGCTGTTGCTGAGTCAGTTTTAAGTTTCTCTTTGTCTATTTGTTCTGTCACATAATATTGAGTATCAACACGTAAATCTTTTGCCAGTAACAGTTCGTCATATAGCTGTTTGTCTATAATATTCTCTTCAACGAGAAGAAAATGCATTAATGAAATGGTGCAGTCATGGATTTCTGATTTTATGCCACATTTTTGAAGCAAAGCATAGAGAGCAAAATAACGGGAATAATATGCTGTTGTTGCTATCCATTCAATTTCCTTTTTTTCAATTGCCGAATCCAGCATATTTAGCGCACTCTTTGCTTTTTCGATATAGGCAGTACAAAGATTATTGTTTGGTTCTTCCAGTTTAATGCCGCGCTTCTGCTTCCAGCACCAAGAAACGTGGCCTTTGGAATCTTTATCCTCTGATTTCATGATAGTACCTCCATAATGCGTTAATGAATGAATCCGCATTTTGTAGGATAATGTGGTATTTTAGGATTTCCATAATCAAAGCGTCTTTTTTTCTTAATCCGCTTTCAAAGTTTTCGCAGGTGGCTGTTTTAAGATTAATGATTTTTCCATATGTTTTTCCTATAGCTTTTATTTTTGAAATTTCAACTTCTTTCAGTTCTCCTAAATAAAATAGGTCAATATCACTGTCTTCTTTGAATGTTTTTTTAGCATAAGAACCAAATAAAACGATTGATCCTGAAAAATTAAGTTTAAAAATTTCTGTCGTTATTTTTTTAATGAGGAATACTTGTTCTTGAAAGAGTATTGATTCTAAGAGTTCGCTTATGATTATGTAATTTTTAGTGAGAACGTTATCCAAATTCAGGGTGTAAACTTTATTCTTTCCAGTCATTTTAGCAATAAGAATTTTATCTTTTTTTAGCGTGTTGAGGTGTGGAAGAAGTGTAACATGGCTCTTTTTGGTTAATTTGGCCATCTCTCTGGTATGATATTGGGCTAAGTAGTTTGATCTGTAAAGACTCAAAATCCTCAGTTTATTATCGGTCGTTTTATCTACCATGTGGTATGGATAATTACCAGTAATATAAAAATGTTGCGGTTATAGAGGAATTAAAATGGAAAGAGGGACAGGAATTAAAGACTGAAATTAAGGAAAATAAGATGATTGTTAAAAAGAGTTAAATTTTTTGTTCAAAATTCCTGACGTTTACTTTACAGCTCATTTTGACGTAATCTTTAAATACTGTTCTGGGTTTCTGAGGCTCATAAAGGGGTTCTATCGTTTGTCAAAAGCTCGCTTTTGACTCCGGAATGACCACTGGTCTAATACCGGTGGAAATGACTGGATTATACTACCATGGTGTGCTGTCATAGATGACTATTTGACTATTAGTGAAATTTATTGACGATGTTGTGATGCATGTGCGATTAACAATGCAGTTGCTTGGAGTGTTTGGCATTCTATTAGTGCTCGTCGCAGCGATCACTCCACTCGCGGCTGCACAAAGTACTGTTTCGAAAAAACCGGCACAAAAGATGGCAGCGGCCTCTACGTACTTGGTTAACTTCTACATAGAAGCGGGTAAAACACTGGTTGATTCAACGATCACATTTGATCAGCCTCAAACGCGCACCATCGGATTTCGTCTTCCGCTCGACGCTCGAGCTATCACTGTTGAAGTTAATGAAAAAAGAATTGATCCTGTGCTTGTCGGCAATCTCTTGGCTGTCGATCTGAACAATATCACAAACAATAACACAAATACAAATAATACAACAAACAATGCAAAAGTTCGCGTGCAATACATTTCGCAGACATTTATAGAAGATGGTTTATTCATTGGAAATCTGCGTCCTGTCGTCGATGCGCGTGAGTTATTCGTCAAAGCATCACTTCCGCAGAATGCGGTTCTTCAACAGTCTATAGACAAAAGCGAAGAAAGTGCGCCCGCGGTATTCCCAAAGCCGACAAAGCTCGAAACGAATGGAAGAATCATCGATGTCGTATGGGAATCAAAAGATGTGAAAGAGGGGCAAGACTTTCCATTCCTTGTCCGGTACACATTTCCAGGAGAACGAAGAATAAAGATCGCTTACACTGTCGTTGGCGTTCTCTTCATACTTGTTGGCGTACTGTTATACTTCATTTTTGATAAAATCAAGATGCCTGCAAAAACTGCACAAAATAAGAAAGCGAGAAAGAAGGCAGGACTTGAAAAGAAAGAGAAAAAGGAGAAAAAGAACCACGATGATTTCAAGATTGAAAAGCATCTCAAGGAGGACGAAGAACAGATCGTGACGATTCTCAAACAACGCGACGGACAATGTGAGCAGGGAACCATTAGGGTCATTACTGGTTTTTCAAAAGCAAAGCTATCCGGCCTTCTTAAGGAATTAGAAGCCAGAAATGTGGTCCATAAGGAGCCACGGGGCAAAAAGAACGTTGTTTTCCTAAAAGGATAGAAAGTGAACAATTCTGAACAATAAAGGCGTGTTAATCTATTCTTCAAGCGAAATGCGGGATTTGTTTTACACGTAGGTATTATCTATTTTCTCAATTACAGAGTACAAAATAGTACATTAGAGTACATTACAGGATTACAGGGTGTGAAACAAACAAGTACAACAGCGTTTGGAGGGAATACAATGAAGAAAATGGTAAGTATGGCTTTGATGCTGATCATGGTGCTCGGTGTCATGGCTGCCGGCGTGTTTGCCGCAAAAGAGACTACAGGAGTTTTTGCAACAGCAGACTCTGCAACGGCAAAAGCAACCGCCAAGCAAGATGTGCAGACTGCTGCAAACGTTGCAGTAGCTTCAGGTGTTAATTCAGTTGCACCTACTGGAGATAAAGAAGCCGCGGAACTGGAGAGCAAAGCAGAAGCCGAAGAGGCAGAAGCAGAAACCGAACAAACCACTCCAGCAGCGCCAGCGCAAACTGGTGCTGCAGAGACTGCTGCAGCCGCAACAGCAGAACAGCCCGTTCTTGCGCTGGATGCAACGACGCGAGCCGAAGCGGGAGTGACACCTGATAACGCGCTTGTCTGGGGTCTTGATCGTGCAATGGAAAGGCTTGACCTTTTGCTGACGTTCAATAGTGCAGCGAAGGTAAAGAAAGGCCTTTCTCACGCGCGCGAACGCCTTGCCGAAGTCAAAATAATGATTGCGCAAAAGAAGCTTGAGCACGCTGCCAAAGCAGAAAAAGCGCACGAAGAGGATCTCGCAGAAGTCGAGGATGATGTCGACGCTGTTGAAAGTGTCGATGCGCAGCAAGAGCTTAGCGAGATCAAGGACGTTGAAGCGGACCTTGAGAAGCACAAGAAGCGCGTCGAAGCATTCCATGAGACTGTGAAGGTTGAGGTCAAAGGCAAGTTGACTGCAGAGCAGCAGAAAACCCTCGACGACCTGGTGAAGTCTTTTGAAGGATCGACGGGACAGGTCGAGATCAAGCTCAAAGCGAAAAAGGACCGCACCATGATAAAGGTCAAGATCGTAGAAGAGGATGCAGGTGGCCATGGGAAGAAGGTCTCCGTTGAGAACAAAAACGTCTGGGACGACGAAAGCGAGAAAGAGCAAGCCTACGATGAAGATGAAGAGCGAGAGAACAAGACTATGACTAAGGATGCCTCCGAGGAAAAATCAAAATCAAGCTCCGAGGAATCCAAAGAAAAGGTCGAAACAAAGGCTGTCGTGAAGAGCAAGGCCAAAGCTGAATCCGATGACGACAATCATGAATCAGAAATAGAGGTTGAAGTCGAGAAAGAAGCCGGCTCTTCAGAGAAGTCCAGCGGCAAGGGCAAAGCTTAAGCATTGAAATGCATTGAAATTTTTTCTTTTTTCTTTCTTTGTATTTGTTTAACCGGCCGTCAGGTTTTTATATGCTGGTTCATTTTCTGCGTCTATGAATTATTTTCACAATCCCACAACACGTCTTGAAGATCTTGTGGAGTATTACAAGTCGATCAAGCATGAAGAGAACCTCGCGTACGCGCGCATCGCTTCTGGCCGTGATACGAGTACAGTGTTTCGCTCACTTAAGCAGCGCCGAAAGAAGATCGAGCGCGAGTATCGCGGAATTCTTAACCCGGAAGATTGTTATGAATTCTTTCAGTTGGACGAATTAGAGCAGTTTCTTGTAAGCACAACGCTTTTTCCGGAATGCAGAGTTCATGAATCGATTGTACATGAACAAGCGCACTGCGATGCTGCAACGCGCGCGGGCCTCTCTGTTGTAGATTTCCATTGCTGGCTTGCATTGACGAAGAGGAGCGCCGTGACGTATGCGTTGTCCACACGCGTGGTCGTGAGCGCGCTTCCATTACATGAGGTTTACAAACAAATATCAACTGCGCCGGCTCAGCGCTCGTATTTTGATCTCTATCATTAAAGTCACTCATTGAAGGTGAGTCTGCATGGAAGTTGAACAAAAGGATATCTCAGCACTGGGAGTGAAACTCTGCGTAAATGACTGTGAAAAAGAAGTTGGCCGCGCATACCTGTATATCCTGCACAATGATTTGCACAAAGAGCCGTTTGGTTTCCTGGAGGACGTATTTGTTGAGGAGGCGTACCGCGGTCAGGGTCTGGGGACGAAAATCCTCACCGCGCTGATAGACGAAGCGAAGAGGCGAGGATGCTATAAACTTGTTGGCACTTCACGCCATGCTCGTCCGAAAGTTCATGAACTCTACAAGAGTCTCGGTTTCAAGGATCAGGGACGTGAGTTCCGACTTGATCTTGCGGGGGACAATGGATGAGAGGTGCGGGAATAAAAAGGAAATTAATGTCGCGTTCGTTCGCGGGTCGGTGGCGGCGCTGCTAAACAAATACTAAAGATTTAATAACGTCGTCGTATGATTTCTTTTTGTGGCACGATATTATCCATTTGGATGCAAACTGGTTGTTATCACTCTGTTATTTTTCGTGTTTCTTTCTTTTTTAGGATGTATCCTCAAGCCGCCACTCGCGCGGTACCGAGAACCGTTGCCGATCATTGTGGATGAAAAGCCTGCAGAGAAGAAGCCCGCGCACGAAAATCCTGCCAGCCAACAACCAGTGTACGTGATTCCGCTTAAGCCTGTTGCGAATATCTCTCAGGTTTCAAAAGAGCCTCCTGTCAGGATACTGCCACCTCCGGCCACCCCTCCAGCGGGGGCAATGAATGAAGTTACAAGACGAAAACAGATTACCGAATTCATGGAATGGGCGGTAAATCATAACATCGCTCTTGTGGGAGTGAACGAAAGTGTTGATCATTTTTATTATAACGGCTCAAAGGAGGGCGATTTCCTGGATGCACGTGAAGTTCCAAATATTCTGGAAGTAGCAGAAGGACTTTACAAGATTCCAGAGCCGCTCTTGAAGGTAATGAGAGGCAAGACATTTTATCTCAGTCATCAATCCGGCAGAGGATACACTGTCTTGGGTTCATGGCCAGAGCAAAACATTTTGGTAGGCGTGGATCGTGGATCGATTCTTGAACAGACGCTTAATGGCCGTCAGGCAGTGCACGAGTTTGCGCACATTCTTGATTATCATGGGATTCGCGGAATCTATGCTGACCTGCAGAATCATTTCAAGGAATTGGAATCGCAGCGCAAGGACGTCTTTACGGTGCCATTTGCCTACAATAACACCTTGCCGCAACCGCCTGTAGGGTATATCGATGTATACTCGACGGCAAATGATGCTGAGAATTTTGCGCAACATTTTACTGCTTATATCTTTGATGCGGCGGAGTTCCGGGCTCGGGCAAAGACTGATGCATTGCTCAAGAAGAAGTATGATTTTTTCAAGGACAAACTCTTCGACGGCCATGAGTATTGATAGATGTACGTTCAACACTATTTTTCAAAGATTATGCGTTTTGAATGGAAAAGCATAAAAACAACAGGTTGCAAGTTGATGCATGGTTTTTTTCATCACGTTTATCGATTTCATCCTTCACCTTGACACGCACCTGATCTGGCTATTCCAGAATTATGGGCTGTGGTTGTACGCAATTCTTTTTCTTATCATCTTCGCCGAGACGGGTCTCGTCGCAACGCCCTTTCTTCCTGGAGACTCCCTGCTCTTTGCCGTCGGGGCACTTGCAGGCACAGGATCGCTCAACATTCTCCTGCTGTGGGGCATTCTTGCGTTTGCAGCGGTCGCCGGCGACACTGCTAACTACTGGATAGGTTACAGCCTGGGTCCCAAATCATTAAAGAGCAAGAACGACAACATACTGAAACGCTTCCTGAAAAAAGAATACATTGAGCGTACTGAGAAGTTCTATGCAAAATATGGGAACAAGACAATCATCCTTGCACGTTTTGTGCCGATTGTGAGAACCTTCGCACCGTTCATGGCGGGCGTAGGAAGCATGCGGTATTCTCGATTTATCGCATACAACTTGATTGGTGGTGTTGTATGGGTTTCTGTTATGCTGTTTGGCGGGTATTTCTTCGGAAACATTGCCGCGGTTAAACGGAATTTTTCACTCGTGATTCTGGGAATCATTATTCTTTCATTCGTTCCAGTACTCGTCGAGTACTTGAAGCATCGCAGGGAAAGATCAGAACAAGGAATCGCTCATAAATCGTGAGCAGATTTCTCGTTTTGTCCGGCTTGTTTGCAAGTTATCATAAAATGTTGTGGGGTGCTACTTTTTCTTCGTTTATACGGTCTATAAAGCTAGTCTGATATGTTCGTCTGTTTCTGGTTTTGTTGAAAATGAGTCGCGACGCAGCAATTTTCGTCGTGA
>JACRKM010000014.1 GCA_016219765.1 Candidatus Woesearchaeota archaeon | reverse complement strand
GGAAATCGGACTTGAGATCGAGTGCCAGCGGATCGATGGCCGCTGTGGGGCATCCCCCTTGTCGGTATGAATGAGTAATTGTCCATCTCTCGCGGAAAGGCGGTGGTGGTGAGCGTGCCGGTGATATTTTCTACAGAGCCAACGATAAGCCAATGTCTTTAAATGTGAAGTTTGTTATTGCTTATTCTGCATAGCCACCAAGATTTGGCGATCGTTGATCGACGCTGTATCAATCTTTCCTTTATCACGCAATTCCTTGATGTATGCATAGAAGGTCGTTCTACCGCACAGCTGCTTTTCCTTCACAACGATATCCTCAATTTCCTTAGTTGAATAATTACTCACAGCAATAGTCTCAAGAATCAGGTTAGTAATATATGAACGCCTATTTGGTTTTGCCCGCGCAATCAAGTGCTTTTCAAAATACGCAGAGGAAGCAGGCTGAGGAACCGAATCCTCACTTTTTGACGAAAAAACAGCTGAAGCCACTCGCTCATAGCCAGACTGAAACTTACTAATAGCAGACTCAACCACATTAACACGGTCCTTAAGCTCGTCATTTTGGCTCTCCAGTTCACGTAATGAAGTCTGGTAACTCTTAAGGATGCCCTGAATCTCCTCTTGCAGCTGTTCCATATCTTCTTTAAGACGCTTTTCTGGCGTTTTCTGATGCTCTAAAACTGCAGAAAAACGATGCAACCAGGCCTTTATCTCGTCGAGCTCTTTACGAGTCAGCTGGGAAGAGTTAGAAATTGCTTTGTGAGTCTCAGCTATCCTTTCTTCTACGCTTGAAAGCTTTTGGATAGCGTGCTCGTTGGAACTATGTACTTTTTTGTGATTTCTGTCTAATTCTGCATGTTTTTTTGATAATTCGCGACATTGCAGCATGGCCGATTGCTGGCTCGTATGTAAGATTTGCTGTTGAGAATAAAGATACTCAACCCACTTATTCAGGTTTTCAAGATGCTTCTCGTTTTTCTTGAGCCCTGCATCAACCTCGGAGAACTCAGAGCGAAATTTCGCAAACGCGGCCGTTATCTTCTCTGAAATACCAGTCAATTTGACTTGGGAAACATCCTGATTTCTGCGCTTAAAAAGCCAAAAGACCAAGCATATACCCCCTTTACTTTGAAATCTTACGCAAAAGCAAAAGCTCTGGATTTTATTAAAGTTGTGTTTTTATTTAATTTGTTAGGACGAAATCTGGATTCAGTACGTATTGGATTCGAATTGAACGTGGGACGCACTAAAAACCAAAAGATTCAAAGATAAAACCAGATCTCTTTGATCTCTGATGTTTTTATTTCTATTTCAAACTAAAACAACTAATAAAAGTACACAGAAACATAGGGCATTCCAGAGTATTCTTCTGGAGGTTCCGTAAAGCCTATAACTGCTATAAAGCCGCAAATAAGGAGTTCTGTCCGGATCTGAACCGAACTTCATTTGAACGGAATGCGCAACACAGGAAATTCCAAAAAAGAAAAACTAGAAAAGAATCAGAACTTCTTGAACTCCGATGCGACATCTATCAGGTCAACGTGTCCCATAATCTGCTGGCGACAGCAATACCGGTCAAGACCAAGATCATCAAGGATCTTCTTCTTTTCTTCACCCTTATCGACGCGCGTCTTATAGTCTTCCCACAAGTGTGCAATCGGTTTTCCACAACTCCAGCAACGAATTGGAATAATCATATTTTCACCACAATAACCGCTAACGGTATGACTTCTGGCGCTTGGCACGGGCCTTTGAATCGTTGGGCTTGCGCTGTTCCTTTCGACGCGTGTCAGCAACAAGGAACGTACGATCATAATCAAGCAGAACCTGACGAACTTTTTCGCCACCAGCAGCCGCAAGTGCACGGCCAATGGCAAGACGGGATGCATCGGCTTGGGACATAACCCCTCCTCCATTAACGCTAACATCTATATGGACTTTGGTTGCTATATCTCCTGCCAACATCAGGGGCTCTCTAAGCTTCATGCGAACAAGTTTCGGTTCCACAGTATCGAGATATTGGCCGTTGATGCGCACCATGCCTTTACCTTGGCTAAGGACTGCACGAGCAATCGATCGTTTACGCCTTCCGGTTGTATTAACGGTTTTGGGTTTACTCACTCTTACCACCTAAAAACTTCACTACTTCACGAAGTGGCACATACCTCAAATTAGGAACTTTTGAAATGTGTGCCTCTTTTACAGATTCTACCTTTTGATTTGCAAAAGGTTCTGGAACTCCCTTCCAGCACATAATCCTCTTGTAGGCTTTTTTTCCCTTTTCTTGCTTGTAAGGAAGCATGCCGCGGATACTTCTTCGCAGCAACCTGTCCGCTGAACGGTAAAAAAACGGACCTTTTGCCCACGTTCCCATATCACGGCGCCGCTTGTATTCATTGAGGACGTGTGTCCTGTCTCCTGTGATTACTGCCCTTTCGGCATTAACAATATCGATCTTTTCGCCCAGCAACGCCCTCTTTGCGACAGTTGAGGCAAGACGACCTACAATTAAATCTGTAGCATCAATAATCATGATCATCAACCTATCCAATAATCCGGATACCGGACGCTTTAGGGTTTTTTACCAGTAACTCTTCGATAGAGAGCACGTCACAGTTCTGCTTACGCAGCTTCTCAACAGCACCGCCTGAAAAGTCAAACGCGGCAATCGTTATTTTATGATCGATAAGCCCCGAACCAAGCACCTTTCCCGGAACGACGACCACTTCGTTGTCGCATGTGAATCGATTCAGCCGTGAAAGATTCACTACACGACGCCCGCGCGTCGGCTTTTCCAGGTCAACCGCGATCCGCTTCCATAATGGCGTACTATCTACCTGGGCCTTTTTACGCAACTCCGCAATCAATCTCCGCAACTGTGGATTTGATGTTCCTGTACGATTTCCCATACTGATCTTTGTTTTGTTCAGTCTTTGTTTCGTTTTCACAAATTTGATTATGATGCGGGAGACGGGGTTTGAACCCGCGCAGGCACTAAGCCACACGGCCCTCAACCGTGCCCGTTTGACCACTCCGGCACCCCCGCATATGGAGCGGGATGATCATCTATTGAAATATGAATTTCTGAAATGAATTTTTGAATTATTGATTGTTGTATCAGTGGAAATGCGAAATACTGCTGCCTTGTAAGCTACTTGGCTCTTTCGGACTCCATTACATTCAATCGCGTCACGCGTTGAGATGTTCACAAAAATCGTCGAGCTTCTTCTTGAATATCTCAAGTGAACGTTCAACCATCTCTTTTGCTGAGAGTTGGCCCCATGACTCGACAAAGAATACAAATTCCTTGTCGCTCTCGTTTAGCTTCACGTGATTTGGGGCAACATCAACACAATTACCACACAAGTGGCAGCGCAGCTCATTATCCTTATTGATCGCCACCTGATTATTCTTCAAGTCATACACGTCAACAGGGCACGATTGTACAACTTCTTTAGGATTTGGTATCCCCTTTGCTAGTTCAATCTGCGGTTTGTATTTGTAGTACGCCATTCCGGGACTCCACTTCACGTGGTTTTGCCCTTTCCCTAAAACGGCAGTGGCCTCAAGCTCAAGAACTTGCCCTTTTCCAAGCTTGACGATTGGCGTCTTCGGAAAGACGGGAATTATTTTGGGATCTTTCGATACAAGCTCGGAAGCGTACACCATGCCCGGGCCTTTTGCTTTTAGTGAAAAATGCACTTGACACTGGCTGCAACCTTCTCCTTTACACGTGCATTCCTCAGGAAGTTTGTATGAGTCAATGTCTGTCGCGAGCGGAATAAGACCAAGTCGATGCGCAATGATCTCATCGTACAATACGGAAGTGTTTTTCCTGAATTCTACATCTTCGATCGCGAGTGTCGGCACCTCATCCATTATAAGACGACGCAATGTGTTCGCAAATGCGGGCGATGCATCCGTGAGGATGAACGAAACTCGATTGTACTTCTTCTTGTTCTCAAACATAGTTATTTCCATAGTGGTCACAACAACGCTCGTTTTCTACTCTTAGCTCCCGACTTCTTAGCTCGACTTTTTATTGACAGCTGATCCAGCTGAAATGAATTATACCCTGCGTCCCCTGCGGCCGCCCTTCTTTCGACATCCGTCGTGAGGAATTGGAGTAACGTCCTGGATGACACCGATCTTGAGACCCATACGTGAAAGCGACCTGATTGCTGCTTGAGCTCCAGGACCGGGGTTATTAGGACCGTTATGGCCGCCGGGCGCTTTTATATTGACGTGGATGCCTGTGATGCCTTTCTCAAAAGCAACCTCTGCAACTTTTTTTGCAGCGATCATCGCAGCAGTGGGTGAACTTTCCATACGATCGGCTTTGACAACCTGTCCACCGGACGTGAGCCCGATACTCTCTGTACCAGTGATGTCAGTCACATGGATGATGGTATTATTGTAGGACGAGTAAATATGGCAAATTCCCCACTTAATTGGACGACGCTGGCGTGATCCTTCATATGACGCACCCCTTGCAGATTCAGGTCTTTGTTCCTGCCTGTAGTGCTCTCTTGCCGCTGGCACTTCTTCTTGCGCTGCTCCTTCTTCTTGAGAATTTGCTTTGTCTTTTTCTTCAACCATGAACATTCCTCATAAGTGTATTACGGCAGCCAGCTACTTCGTGGCCGGAGCGTTTGATTTTGGCGATCGCGCTGAGGGTCTTCTACCCACAAATCTTCCGCGTTCTTTCTTTGTTTCTCTATTGTCCGGTCGCGGTGGCTTTGCCTTTTTTGAAGCAAGCAGCATCACCCGTTCTGGATGCTCTGCATTAGCAAATGAAGAGTATGGGTGATACACGATACTAGCTTCCTCAACGACCGGCACCATGTAAGATGGAGAATCCACAGTCTTTCCAGCGATCATTATGTGCTGGTGAGTTATCAGTTGTCTTGCCTGATCGACTGACGATGCAAGCATTTTGCGGTACACTTGCGTCTGCAAGCGCCGTTCCAGAACATCGCGCAATGTGATCGACAAGATGGCATCAAGGGAATTTTCCGTCTTTAGAAGTCCCAGACGCTGTAGTCGAGAAAGCAACAGATTACGTTCACGTTCTCCTTGCACATCTATTCGCGTAACGAGCGTCTTTGCTTGAGCTTTTGCGTAACGCAAAAATGAATTCATCTTCCAGATCTCTCTCTTGTTCTTGAAACCATACTCCTTCATCAGTGTGCGCTCTTCTTCGATGCGCGCGCGCTGCCAAGGATGTCCCGGCGTCTGGTATTTCTTACGGATTTTTCGTGGATCTCCCAATGTACATCACAACACAAACATTATCAGTTCACAAGCATCATAAACTTTGAATTAGCAATTTTAAGTTCTACTTTTTCTTAGCGCCAGCTTCTGCTTTTGGCGCAGCAGGCGCGCCAACCTTCTTACGTTGTACGCCAAGCGCGGCCTTTTTGGTGCGCTTGTCACGGAAGTTTGACTTGGTCTTCTGCCCCCTCACTGGCAGTCCAAATGTATGGCGAACGCCACGATAGGAACGGATCTTCTTAAGCATCTTTATGTCATTTTCAGACTGAAATTTCAAGTCAGCGCCAATCAAGTGCTTATTTTCGCCAGTCTCTACATCTTTGCGTCTATTAAGAAGCCACACAGGAAGGCCGCATTTCAAAGGATTGTGTAAAACCTCTTCAAGGCGGTGAACTTCGTTCTCTGCGAGGTATCCAATCTTTTTATATTTGTTCACGTTCGCGCTATGACATACAGCATTTGAAAGCATAAAACCTACACCCTGAATCTTTAAAAGGGCGTGAGAAACAGGCTTATTTCCATCTAAATCAGTGTTTAGTACACGTACAATGTGATTAAAATCCTTGTTCTCTTCCGTCATTCAGTTACCGCCTTAATTTCGTTTTAACCGAGACAAGAAGCGTTAGAACGTCATATTTATCTTAACGACGTAAGATAAACCCTATGAACGCTCAATAAGCCATTGAACTCGGGTTTTTATTATCTAAAGTGGAGAAGTCTGTGTTTTATAAAGCTTTGGTCGGTCTCTGGGTTGGTGCGAAAATAAGCAACCTGTTGATAATGCTGGCAGGCACCGCTACACTACGTTGCGCTTGTTTAACACCGCGCCAAGCTCGTGATGACGACAGTCAATCAGAATTGCCGACATTCCCCGATGGGGCTTCCCCCTTGTCGGCATGTTTGTGTTGCTTTCTATCTCTCGCGGAAAGGCGGCGGTGTTAAACATGCCTGCCGTGCAAAAGCAAATAATTTCGCACCAACCCCGTCGGTCTCATGGAAAAGGGAGGTCGGCGGGATTTGAACCCGCCCAAAGGGATCCACAGTCCCCTATGCTGCCAGGCTACATCACGACCTCCAATGAGCTTGCATTTTGCGGATTTCGTATTTTTTATAAATGTATCGAGGGTCCGCTGTCCTGAAACCTGAGAGAAAATATTTCTTCAAAATACACTATTTTGATGGCACATGAAATCACTTCGTTACTGCGCAAGTTGCCCGCTTTGCTGCTCGCTTGACTGCTGTTCAAGCGAAACTTCTTTCTGATGTCTTTTTTCTTCACGAAGGTCATTCCATTTGTACCACGCATATGGGGCCGAGAACGCAAGAACATAGATGACGCTTATCACGTAAGGATTATGCTGCACAGGACTCTTGATTATCGCGTTGAATGTATTGGCAAGCGTCACCATCACAAAAACAGTGATTAGAGCAATGGAGGGAATAAACACGCCGGCCATCACGTGATGCTTCGCATCTACATGCTCAATATCACGCAGCAACAGATTGAACATTGCGCCAAAGATCGCGCCCATCGATCCCATAATAATATACAGCTGGACTGAATTAAGAATCATAAGAAATGGAATGAAAACTACTGATATTAGGAGGTTGCCAATGATGGCTACAAGAAGGCCCGCCCAATAAATAATTGGACTTGAAAAGTGAGCATACCGCGCATGTTTTTCTTGCTTGTCTTCAGAAAACAGAATATCAAGCGTTCTATTGATGTCCTCTTCTTGCCACCCCTTTTCTATAAGTTTCTGACGCAAGCTCTTTGGCATGCTAATTTTATAAAGATGTTGCGTTAATAAAGCTTTCTTGACAAGAGCGCTGATCTCGTCATCTCGATGAGCGGGCACAAGGACCGATTACACTTTAACCTGGTACTTAAGAGAAAAAGATGCACAACTTTACTCTATCCGTTTTTGACACTTTGGGCCGTTCACTGTGGAAAAAACTTCAAGCAAACGTAAGCAAAAAAATCATTCGTCTTCTTAAAATATGCAGTAATCGTATCAATATCGATCTTCACGATCTCGTCATCACTCAAGACAACCGTCATTGCCACATGCCGCCGAAACTCTGATTCCCTTAGAAACTCCGCCTTGTTGATCTTGCGCAAGTGCAAATAAAAATCAGCAAACTCGCTCATTTTATCATCGTCTGCAAACAGCTTCTTCATCAACAGCGCTTTTTGGATTGG
>JACRKM010000065.1 GCA_016219765.1 Candidatus Woesearchaeota archaeon | reverse complement strand
CACTTAAACGTATTTGGTTTGGGGATTCCTTCTCAACTGCAGATTCCCTGCGGCTTTTTCCTGTCAATTTTCCTGTCGATGACGCGGCCTCCTGTTGTTGTTCCAGCTCAAAAGCCTCCTTGAATGGAGCTGGAAGCGGAACTCGAACATCTGACTGATTCAGCTTCTCTGCCGAAGAAAGCCATTCAGGACTTCCTTTGTCAAGACGAGATTCAGAAAACTTTGGCACAGCGAGTTTTTGAGCGCAGCCCGCAAGCAATCCGCTCACGAGAATTATCATGAACAACGCCAGCGAGCACGCCCTGAGGCGCACTCGTGGGCGCGTCTTTGGTCTGCAGTCCATTGCAATCGCCATTCTCAAACGAACATCAAACGAACAAGTGCTTGACATCTTCTTTGTAGTGGGTCAATAGAAAATACGCGGCAACAAGCACCATGACCGCACTCAAGTACTGGCCCATACTTAAACCTAACAGCCGTGGGTCCTCGCGCAGGAAATCAGTCACGAGCCTTCCAAAGCCAAATAAAAAGACGACGCTCACAAAAAGAAATCCTTCAGCATGTTTCTTCATTGAAGCGTACAAGACAAATAAACCGGTCATAAAGCGACCCGCGAATCCGTATAGCTGCACCGGATGCCTGCAACCGTCGTACCCTGAAAACTGCACGCACCACGGCAGGCCGGTTTTTGCGCCAACCAATTCTCCATTGATGAAATTCGCAAGCCTGCCTAATGCGAGTGCAAACGCTGCTGGAACCGCGACAGCATCGGCAAGCCCCAGAAATGAAATTCTTTTTTTGATTTCGCTTCTTCTTGAAAATAACCACGCACCGACGATAATTCCAATCAAGCCGCCATGAAATGACATCCCGCCCTCCCATACTGCAAAGATCTTTAACGGGTTTGAGAAATAGTATGAAGGTTCCCAGAAAAGAACTTCTCCCAATCTGCTGCCAGCGACAACGCCTATGATGATATACAAAAGCAAGTCATACACATCATCTTTGCGCAGGTTGAGCTTTCCTTTCTTGCGCAGATGCTCAAGATAAAGGAGCGCCAGAATAAAGCCGAACGCGAAAATAATCCCGTAGTACCGAATTTCAAGCGGCCCCAGCCGGAACGCTACTGGATCGATATTGTTGATAAACATCTTCATACACCCTTACACGCCAGTACACCAATCACAATGTTTTTTTGACAATCACCTTCTAAAATTCCGATTCCTTCATTAAATAACCTTTCTGCATTGGCCACGTCTACAGGACGCTTTACCAAGTACGTGTCGAAAAGAAACTCTCCTGTTTGCGTGACCGTCTTTGGGACATGAAAAAGCAAAAACGAATGGTTCTCTGTCTCATACCCATTCTTTCTGAACAAGAAATTATATGTGTCTAGCTGATTCTGATAGTAATCAGCAGTATTATCCTTGAGTTTGTATCCTCGCGTCTTGTAGTCCAGCACCACAAGCTTTGATCTGTGCACGAGGAGCTCGTCAATCGCGCCGCAGAGTGTGTGGCCGCGTTCATTCGCCCAACGAATCCCGCGGCGATTGTCCCTCCAGACTCGCAGCTTTTCTTTATCGTCAAACAATCTATATCCTTCAGCGCACTCTGTCCGACTCAATTCTGGAGGAATCTCACCGCGCTCCATGAACGAATCAAAATGTTTTTTGAGAATGCCATCGATACCACTTGACAAGGAGGGGAATTTTCCCCGCGGCCGCTGCCATACGCCACGCCTCTCCAGCCAAAAACAGCGAGCGCATTCTTCCATAAGACTAAGCGACGAAGGTGAAAGTTTATACTGCCCAACACGCTGTTGCATCCTGTTGCCCCCATTGCCTCTGCGCATCTTGTTCACTTCCCCAGTGCTTCATTAATAATCATCTGTTTTTATCATCGTTTTGTATTTGTTTAACTCATTGATCTTGCAGCGCCGCCTCGCCAAATTCGGTAATTTCTTGCGGTTTAACGATCCGCCGCGGAGACATCAATCCAGCGGCTCGCGACATCCCTGTGGGAATCCTGTCGCTCGCCGACGCGAGGCCGGTTTCCTGCGGTCAGCCGCCTTGCTTCATTGCCTGAGCGTCGCCGCCAGACAGGTTTTCCTGCAGCGTAAATCTACGCTGGCAAGATCGAGCGACCTTCGCTTCGCTGCGGTCACCCGCGTTATAATCACATCATACGGAATGATTTTGAGGATGTCTGGCGGCGCAGGAATGATTATTCACAAAAAGCATGACTGCACCCGCAAATTAAAATGCTATTTATGCCTATCACTGATAACGCCCAGCTGATTTAAGTATTCTTCGACGTTCTCTTGAATGTCTCCATACACTAAAAGAACAGAATCGCCACCTTTAAGCTCATACATTCCAAAGTCGCCCACTGGCTGTTCATTCACAAAAAATCTCAAAGTTTTTGAAGACTGCTTTGATGATTTTGACGACGTGGCACAGTGCTTCTTTCCTGTATCAAGGACCAGGCACCCATCATGCACAGTAATCCCAAGCGTTCCCAAAAACTGCCTGAACGTGACGCCTGTCGCGTGCTTATGGATCACATCGCCGATTCCATCTTCTACATGGACAAACGGGCTTCGTTCCTGGTATTTCTCTCCTGAAAAATCGATAGTTTTTCCATCAACAACCAGCATGAACACAATGTGCTCGTGCGTACTGCCAAGCTCACCAACACCTGCAAGCGTGCGAAGCTCTGAAGAATACGCGGCCCACCTCCAATTCTCATCTCTCGCTCGCTGGTACTTGATATAGATAATTGTTGTGATTATCAATAGTGCAATGAGTGATACTGTTAGGCCTACCCGCATGCACCACACGTAACGCACTATTGCTTTTCGTTCATGCTTTCTTGTCTTGTCTTTCTTTACTGCGGTGCCTTTATCCAATCTCACACACCTCGCGTTTTACTATTTTGCTCCCACACACGCACTCCAAAGGACCGCACGCGCATGCATTGCCATCAATCGTACACGTTGAACAAATTCCATTGCCGCACGTGTACTCCTTGTTATTTTCTCCCAATTTTGCAATGATGGTCTCTTTATTTATTGCGATTAGTACGACGCTGAAGATGCTCAGCACAAGCAGCAAAGTAAGAATCACAACACGAATGCCAACATGTTGACCCTTCATCCAGCCACCTTATTTGCCATCCTACCCACCCACCATCTACTAACTCACTGTCCCAAAATTATATTCCCCGCAGGCCAAGATACAGCAAGTATAACGAAGCGACCAACAACAATGAGCCGGAGATGATCTTGAGCGCTTTTTCTTTGTGAAGCAGCCGCTTCTTTAAGCTTTTATCGGTAAGAATGCATCCAAAGATGATGAAAGGGATGCTAAAACCAATCCCGTACGAAAGCATTATTAAAGCTCCGGGAATCACTGATGCCTTTGCAACAACAAATATCAGCACTGCTGCAAGCAACGGCCCGAGGCAGCCAAGACAAATCAATCCAAAGAGTAAACCAAGCACAAATGATGACTTGCTGTTCTTTGGATGGCATACTTTTGGCATCGGGAGGGAAACCACGCCAAAGCGCGCAAGGCCAAAGAAGAGGGTGAAGGCGCCTGCGGCAAGATAGAGGTAACGGCCTAATGCCACAGTAAGCAATTTTCCAGTCAAAGCGGCAATAATGCCCAACAAAACAAAAATTATAGTGTGGCCTGTAAAAAAAAGCACGATCTTCTTCGCATCAGACCCGATATAGGAGAGGATGACTGGAATCATCACAAAGATGCACGGGCTTGCGATGCTTAAGAGGCCAAGCGCGAACGCGTACACAATCTCTAAGATCATGCTATGCACCCGCCGCTCAGCCCACAAACAATCTCCTCAAATTTGGCCTCGTTGATGTACCCCTGGATCTTATATTCACGAGACTCATTGTTTACAATGAATACAAAGGAAGGAACCGCTACGAAATCATACTTTTTGAACTCGCCAGGACATCGATAAGTATCATACTTGTGGAGCGCAAAAAGACTTCCGCGTTTTTCGATCATTGTCTGCAGCACTGATTCTTCAAGAATGCAATACAGGCAAAATGCGCTGTCAAAATACTTTATCTCAAGATTCGCGGATTCATTGCCTGCTGCACGCGGACAATTATACCGCTCCTTGTCAACAAGCCCGAGCGCATTCACGATTGGGCGCATATTCAAAAGAAAAAAGAGCAACGCGATGCTTGCCGCGATCGTGAAAAACAATTTCAGGCGTGCGTGCCTTTGTGTTTTTTTTTGAATGCCTTTTTGCGCGCGCTCCGCCCTCTTGTTACTATGAATTGCAATTGCCATAATTCGGTCGCGATACTCTTAGTACTCACAGGACTCCGGCATCTTGAATTCGCCGTGTGGTTTGACGCGCCATTATTGTGCCTGTGGCGGCGCTACACCGACGATTTTCCCGGTTGAAAGATCCTTGTATGCTGCGCCACGCATCGCTTCCATGTTTCGGAATACATATGAACCATCGGACTCTACAGAGCCAACATTTTTCCACACCTCATCAAACCCGCGATAGGTGCTGAGATAGCCTGAAATTATGACTGTTGGAACTTTCGTAATCGTGTACTGCTTCACAAGTTCATCACCGCGCGTGGTGGATACATCAATAGTTTCCTCCTTTGCAAAGCTTATCCCGAACCCAGTCAGGATCTGGCGATGAGCGTTCACATCGTAGCATTCAGTGCATGACTGGTCCGTGAGATAAACGACGTCGACTAGCCCAACGAGCTTTCTTGAAGGCAGCTCGAGATATGGTGGATTTTGCTGGCGCAGAACGAACGTCCCGTCATTTTCCACGGAGCCGACCTGCGGCCACGCGCCAACAATAATAGGATATGCCGCTGCGTCGCTTGAAAACAACAATGCTGGAACCTGCTTGATGCTATACCTTTTCACCAACTGCTGGCCCGCACTGCTTGCAAGCTCGATTTGCTTCGTCTCTGTGATTGCAATGCCGCTCCTTCCAAGTTGAGCTACAAGCGGCGCAAGATCAGCGCACTTTGTGCAGCTTGAGTCCTTTATGATGGTAGCAGTGACGTCCCCCACCACATCATCCTGTTCAAGATCGTAATAAGGAGGTTCTGGTTCTGCAAAAATCAGCGCATCTTCTTTCTTCTCTAATCCTGCCTGCGCCAGTTTGTCGACATCTCCTTTAATGACCAGTGCCGGCAGCTTTTTGATAGCGTACTTTTCTATCAATGCTTGCGCGTCCAGAGAACCAGCAACCATGTCCTCTGAAGACGTGACATTCACGTTCAATCCCTTAATCTTCTGAATGGCTGTCGTAAGATCCTTGCACACGGCGCAATCTGCCGGATATATTGCAGTGACTGAAATCAGAGCAGGTTTTGCGGCTTCTTTCGCTTTTTCAACTTCAGTTGATACCTTCTTATTCAACGATTGCATGACGACAAAATTGTACAGCACAATTACTGCGAGAACAACAATCAGGGAAATAAGCAGTCCTTTGTAATGTTTCGGCGTTTCAGACCTGACTGCCTGCTGCTTACGCGGTGAATGAACATCAAGATGTTTGCGCACACTTGCCGCATCGTGCGAATGGCTTGGAGAACTTACAGTAGAATGCTTCTTTTCAGGAATGCTGCTTGGTTTACTACTCTCTTTTTCCAATGAAATCACCTGCAATACTTGCAATAAATGAAAAAACTAACAATTAAAAGTTAATACCAACAATAAAAAAATAACGAATTAAAAATGGTCAAAAAGAGTCAAAAAATGTCAACCACTTACGCATCCAATGACGGCTCGACGCTCGGTGCAGTGCCTGCTTCTACAGGCGCAGTTACGCCGCAGCCTCCTGCACTTGGCGCTGTCGGCGGCTGGTATGCCGCATAACCCGTGCCAGATCCGAAACTCTCCTTGGACGAGCATCCAGCTACAACAAATAAGCCCACGAGCAGGCTTAAAATGATCAATGTCTTTATGTGTCGCATCGGTAATTCCCCCTTGCTTTTTATTTACAATCTATTACAATTATGCAGAAAAAATTTTAAAAATTCCTGCGCTCAACAGCCGCCCACCATCTGCGGAAGGTTACCCGCACTGGGCGCTGAACCGACACCAGCGCCGCCGGTTGGCGAAGCCGCGCCTGTTTTAACTGATGAAGTCAATCCGCCGCTGCTCACCTTTGACTTTAGCCCTCCAAGCTGTACTGCCTGAACAGCTGCGATGAGGATGAGCACACCGAGCACAATGGCTAAGACCAAATTCTTATTCATATTAACATCCTCCTACCATTCCTGGTAAGTTTTCCAATTTTGATGTATCGCCGCCAGCAACCTGCATAGCAAGCTCGACCATGTTCTTTGGAAAGAATAACGCCTTCCAGCGAAGAGTTTCACGCAGCACTTCTGCATCATTCATGTCTGTATTCGCCATAAGCCACTTTGAAAGGCCGAGCAAAGCGGGATTATGCTGGCAACCACACCTTGATTGCCCGTCGCTTGTGACTCCGACAGGCCCTACACCGCAGCAAAACTCACACGAAATGCCGACAGGCTTTGACACAAGAGCGAGCCAACGCTGTTTCTGCTCAGGAGTTAATTGAACCTCGGTGAAGAGCTGCGCGAGTCGGGCTAGCGACGGCACAGGATCATCGAATGAGACGCCCAACTGCGCTCCATACTCCGGAGTTCCAGAAGGAATCATGATATCGACTGCGTCCTGCTGCGTTTTGATCTTATCAACTGGAAAGACTGCAGCAACAGAGTGGCCGGTTGACTT
>JACRKM010000064.1 GCA_016219765.1 Candidatus Woesearchaeota archaeon | reverse complement strand
TATCAGAGAAGGTGCCGCAATTCATATAGCGAGTCGATGGTTGCGGTTGGTCTGGCGTGAGGAAATCTGTATTCTTTGCGGTTGATGAGTACATCAAGCACGCCCGCGTTTTTTGCAGCCAACACGTCTTCATACGCATTTCCTACATATATCGTTGCGCCTGGCTGCACGCCCAGCAGAAACATCGCTTTCTGCAGTCCGTCAGGATCGGGTTTGGGCTTGACCTGGTTGATGCTGTCGCACACAATGATGACGTCAAAGAGTTCCTCGCCGAGCAGGCCGATTTTGCATTGTGCAAGGTGCCTTGGCGTTCCGGTAACGACGCCGGTATTGTATCCTTGTTCTCGAAGTTCTCGCAGCACGCTGACGTCGTCATACGTTTGAATATGCTGCTTGTTGAGCTCCTCCGTGTTATGACGCTGCAGCGCTTTCCAAAATGCTTCTGGATCTACACGAAAATGCTCTTTGATGATCCGTGTTCTGTCGCATTCAAACCACCATTGATCGATGTAACGACGATCGATATAATGATCAGGGGCACTCGCACCCAGGTCATCGAGAGTTCGCATTACAAGTTCGTAACGCAGCGTAGGCGCGCTGTGTAATAATGTTCCATCAAGATCAAAGAGAATGGCTTTGTAAGACATGTCTGTCGGCGTTGCCAATAGCTATATAATTCTATCGGATAATGAATGCGCTGTGTTTGGTTGGTTGATATGAATAATTCCAAGTGCAATGAAAACAGGTAAAAAATATAAACGTACTCAACGAAGAGCTGCGATGTGAATTGATGGTGCTTGCTCCCAACATTGCCTCTAATATCCTTCCCGTCATCGTTCTTGGCGCCGTCTTGCTTCTCATCGCATTTCGGCAGATTGGAAACATCCGCCTTGCGATCTGGCAGATAATGCTTGGCGGCGCGCTTGCCGTCCTTCTGAGCGGCCAGATAACTGCGCTTGATGCATTGAAGTCAATCAATCTTGACGTAATACTGTTTCTGTTTGGAATGTTTGTAGTTGGTGTAGCTCTCGAAGAGAGTGGATACCTCGCGCACGTGTCTTATCGTCTCTTCAAACGGGCAAAGACAGCCAATGCGCTCATGCTCGTTGTGCTGTTCGGGATGGGATTCGCATCTGCTTTCCTGATGAACGACACAATTGCAATCATCGGCACGCCCATCATCTTGTTGCTTGCACGTAAGCATGCGACATCCGCAAAACCATTGCTCCTTGCGCTTTGTTTTGCTGTGACGATCGGCAGCGTGATGAGCCCTATAGGCAATCCACAGAACCTGCTTATAGCAATTAATGGAAATATTCCAAATCCTTTCTTGACGTTCCTTGAGTATCTGTTTGTTCCAACAGCCGTTAACCTCATTATTACATTCTTTGTGCTGAAGTTTTTCTACAGAGAATACTTTCATCGTAAGAGATTAAACCACTCGCAGGAGCCGATAAAGAATCACCGGCTCGCATTGATTTCAAAGATATCTCTCGTCCTAATTGCTTTATTAGTCATAGTCAAAATTCTTTTCTCGTTTTTTAACACGGCATTTGATTTGAGAATCACGTACATTGCCCTTGCCGCCGCATTGCCAATTGTAGTATTTAGCAAAGAGCGGTTCACGATTCTCAAAAAGGTCGACTGGCACACCCTGATTTTCTTTGCAGCAATGTTTGTTTTGATGGCAAGTGTTTGGGAGTCTGGATTTTTTCAGTCAATCATCCAGGGAATGCAGCTTAATATCGCTTCACTCGCGATGATACTCACAATCAGCATTATTTTGAGCCAGTTCATCTCAAACGTCCCTCTTGCTGCACTGTATACGCCGCTGCTTTTGCAGGCTGGCGCGCAGACCAAAGAGCTGCTGGCGCTTGCGGCAGGAAGTACAATCGCGGGAAATCTATTTATCTTTGGCGCTGCAAGCAACGTGATTGTCATTCAGAATGCCGAGAAAAAAGCAAAGGAGACGTTGACTTTTTGGGAGTTTGCAAGGACAGGTATACCGCTTACGATCATAAATGTGCTCGTGTACTGGCTGTTCTTTGTAATCTTTGGCTAACAAACAGCGCGGTTAAATCGGCCGAAAATCAGCCAAATAGCGGACGTCAAAAGTTCGCGACTACCACTGGTCAAAAATAATATTCATGTATATTTGATGTCAAGTGGCTTCGACGTAGTCGAATGCCGCTTGTTGAACTGATAAGAGCTATGCTCTTATGACTGGTGGCATGCTCGCCCTTCGGGCTTAGGTCGCGCACTTTTCGAGCGAACTTTTGACTCCGGAATGCCCGCTGGTCGTAGACCAGTGGAAAATGACTAGATTTTAGGCCCAAAAATAGATAGCTTTATATATAGAAGACTGCCTTGTTGCCGCTAAGTATACAAATGAAGCTACTTCTAGTAACTCAGTTGTATAACGACAGTTGTTAAATGAAGAACCAATAGGTGAAGAAACAATGGAATATGGAAGTCGAGAGGGCGGCCGAAGATTTGGCGGCGAAGGCGGTGGCTTTAGACCACGCAACAATTTTGGACCACGAGAGATGCATAAGGCAGTTTGTTCTGACTGCAACAAGGAATGTGAAGTTCCTTTCGCGCCAGGCAAAGACAAGGATGGAAATCCACGACCGGTCTACTGCAGAGATTGCTACCAGAATCATAAGAAACCCCGGTTTGACAATTGAGTTGAAAGAGGCCTTAGGGTTGAGAAACTGTCAAACTTCGGTAAGAAGTTCTAAGAAACTGATGATTACTGAATCAATTCTTTAAATCTATTTTTTTATTATTTTTTAGTTATTGCTCCCTAGAATTCTAAAAAGGTATTTGTTTAAGCTTTTCGCGGTTTAAGGCAGGTATTTGTAGAATATATTCTTTGTTTTTCGTATCCTTGTCGTGACGTGGTTAATTATAAATAATTATCTTGCTTTCCCACATCAATGGACGGCAAAGAGATATTTGACAAGATGGAGCGCGGTCAGTTCGTGAATGATCCAGAAGTTACTGTACGTATAGATAGACTTGCCATCCTGTATCACAAGTTGACTTCTGAGCCGAACTTCGCCCAAGCTGATCCTGATCTGCGCGAGCTTGTGAAACAGCAATACGAACTTCTTGATTCCTTGAGAGGGACCGTCACTCCAGAGAATCTTACAAGATATCATGCGCATGTCAAGAATACGATCGAGTTCGTCGGTCGATACAATGCAGAGTTAGGCAAGTGATGATAGGTCCGGTGGCAGCACTGTGAGCATAAGAGCTAAACAAATACGTTTTTACGAGTTTTCGCGTGATATGGTTTTTATGACGCGCTCCACCTGTTTTTAACAATTATCAATAAGGCTTTTATTGTGCGTGTTCAGTATCAATTGCAACAATGATTCATTAGCCGGTCTTCTGACATGTTTGAACCACGCAAAAGAAGCTCAAAAACAGCGTTTTAGGTTTTAGAGGTTTGGGTTGGCCGTGGGCTGTTTGGTAATTGCTGTAAATAACGCCCATAAAGCTTTTTAATCCACATTAACCGGCCACACCATCAATTATACTATCAACTGGTGGTAAAGATTCGATAATTTTATATGTGGATCCTATTTCCCGGGTCTTACAATGGATTTCCTTGGTGGGCGTTTTTTTAAATCCGAGCGATCGCTAGTCGTAGCGGGTGATAGAGACATCTGTGTGATCGACCCAGGCTTCTCGTATAGTTCTTTTCGTGAAGTTTTACAGCACTGCGGTTCATTCGAAAAACCAGTAAGACATGTCGTGCTGTCGCACGCGCATAATGACCACGTAGCAAACCTCAAATCTTATGAACGGGTGTTCCCTTCATTGGAGATTATCGTCAGCCCAAACTCAACATTTGCTAAGTTCAAAGAAGCACGTGCTTGTACGGATGGGCAGCGTGTGCGCATTGCAGACGTTGATTTCTGTTTCTTGCATACGCCGGGGCATTCGAGAAAGGGGGACGATATATCTATTTATTTCCCGTTTGACAAACTTCTCCACTGCGGTGACTTGGCGCAGCCACAGGGAGACTGTTGGGAGCATGCAACGTTTGCTTCGCCTGTTCCATTTTATTATGATGGTGACGCGTACCTGAAATCAATCGATGCGCTATTAAGCTTGGATTTTAAGGTTCTTATGACTGGCCATGGCGATATGCTTTCAGAATCAAGGGGTAGGAATTGGCTGAATGTTACGAAACGCGTCATAGAACAATCAAGGGACGTCGCATATAAGTTAATAAGAGAAAATTCCTCAGAAAGCGACTCTAGAATCGCTGAATGGGTATTCAGGACAATTGCCAATGCGCGATCCTTAAATGACGCCAGTATCAACGAACGGATGTGCGAAGTCGACGGCATTTCTGATTACGAACTCTACGATCTGCCAGGAATACAGTACTGGGTTCAGTCGGCGAGGAAAAGACTATAATTGTGGCTGGGGATCGAGTTGTTTGGGATCGCGTTGTTTCTTAGTGCTTTCTTCACGTGCTATTAATATTGATGATTTAGTGCACGCCAACGGTTCATGCCGCGAGCAGAAGAATATATATCGCTCTAGTATGTTGTTCACGAATGCCCAAAGGTCATGCAG
>JACRKM010000063.1 GCA_016219765.1 Candidatus Woesearchaeota archaeon | reverse complement strand
TATAAAGATTTACCTGCACATCTGTTTACATCTGTTTTTCAGACACAAAAAACTATTTAAATAGGTTAATAGGCTCTGGGTCAAAAGAAACTAAAATTAAACCAGGGTTGATCGAATTTAGGTGATGTTTATGCCAAAGAAGATTCATACTCGCGTAAAGCGCAAAAAAGGCCAAAAAGGAACCCATCTTCGTAAGAGATACTTGTTTACTACAAGGCCGGCAAAGAAGGGTGCGAGGACATTCAACACCGAAGAACAAGCTCATGCCTGGGCTACAGCTCACGGGATGAAGAAGGATGATTACACACTTGTACGTGTCAAGAATTTCATGAAATTCCAGATCCAGCAGAAGACAGTGCGCGTGTCTAAGCTCCAGCCATGATTATCGACTTTGACTTCTTTTTATTTGATCGTTTGTGAAATTTTTTACACTTTGTTTTATACTATTACATCAAGAGATCGTCTTACATGGAAAAAAAGAAACTTGCCATCATCGCGAGCAGGCTCAAATGCGCTGACAGCATATGCATCGAAAGCGAAAAATGGATCGATAAGTACATAGCTTTGGGTTATGATGTCCATCTCGTGTGTGGCAAACTCGGTGAACCAACAGCACTTAAAACGTGCATCATTCCTGAGCTTGATAATCGGCACGCAGAAGTGCGGGGTTTGAAGCGCATTCTCTTCACTGCAGTGCTTGACAAAGCAGGCAAGAAAGCGACGCAGATGATGCTTGAAAACCTGCAGAATCGCATTAAGCAGCCTCTCAAAAAATACCTTGTGCAGAACAAGATCGAGCTGCTTTCCGTGGAAAACATTCTTGCCGATGCTTCCAATCTTTCACTTGCTCTTGCTGTCGTCGACGTTATTTCTGAACTTGGATTGCCGACAATCAGCCGTTACCATCATTTCTATTGGGATAACAGCTATTTTACCAAACGCGGCAATGTGGATAAGATTCTTGGCAGCCTTCCTCCAGATGCGCGTACGATTGTGCATGTGACAAATACAGAAACTGCAAGAGAAAAACTGCAGGAGAAGCGCAAACTCCGTTCAGTATTGATTCCGCACACGTTCAACCTTGCCAAGATCCAAGGAATCGATGATTACAACAAGGATTTCCGCAGAGAGTTCGGAATTCGGGATGACCAGATCCTGTTCTTGCAGCCGACACTGATAAAGCGCCGCAAATGCATCGAGAAATCTCTGCGTCTTGTGCATGAGATCAATGAAATCACCAAAAAGGATCATGTGCTCATGATCAGCGGGCCGCCCGTGTACTCTAAGGGAAATTATTTTGAGGAGATTGCGCGCAAGATGAAGAAGATGAATGTGAATGTGATCTTTGCTTCTGATCTCATATCGTTTGATCGCCACATAGCAAATCCCAAGGAAAAGAATGGAGAAGGAAAGGATGGCGACACAAAAGGCGAAGTTAAGAGCTATTCTATCTGGGATGCATATGTGCATGCAGACATCGTAATTTATCCAACAGCAAGCACTTCGTTTGGGAATCCTGTCATCGAGTCTATCGCGCATAAGAAGCCTGTGGTGGTCAATAAGTATCCCAATTTAGGCGAGATCGCAGGAAAGGGCTTTTCACTTATTGTACTGGACCAGAAGATTACGCCTGAGATAATCAGCGACACTTATGAGATTCTTATGGATGCTGACAAGCGTCGTGAGATGGTTGAAAAGAATTTTGAGCTGCTCAAGACGCATTACAGCACCGACATCCTTGACGATCGGCTAGTTGAGATCCTGAACAGCTTTGAGCACGAGAGTTTTATACACCGGATCACGAAAATAATTCCCAAAAGATTCCCAAAAATACACATTCCTCGCCCGTATGATGTTTGGAAAAGGCGGTCATCGCAAAGTGGCCTGAAAGCAAATCAGCCACTGTACAGCACGAATAACCAGAAAGCTAATAAGGAAGAAAGTCCAAAACAAGAGGTAGAACAGGACCTCCACGCCGACCTGAAGAACAAGAAGGGCGGCTATAAGGAGATGCCCAAGCAGTAAAGTAAAAAACACCCGGCACATGTCGACTGTTTACCTCATCGAACACGGCTGCCCGATTTGCAGCCGTGACCTAAAAGGAAATGACGAGTTGCGCTACTTCTGCAGAAACTGCAACATCCTTTTTGAGCATAAAGACATCTACGTGTCCCCTGAAGAATATCATAAACCAAACAAAGTGAAGATCGAGTCAACGACACAGCCTATCACGATTGATATAACGCCCGGTGCAGAATCTAATCTTCCATCGCGTGATGAAAAAACAATATCTTTGTTCCCTGAAAAGAAGCCGCTTTCTGAAGATTTTGATGAAGAGAAAGCATTACGTGAGGTACATAATATTTTAGAAGAAGAAAATGTAGAAGAAAAAGAACTCAAAGAAGAACCACGGTTCAAAGCTGAACCGGCAGAAGCTGAAACCGAGCCATTGGAAGATGACCCAGCAGCAACGACGGGGTTTGAACTTGAGGGGGAAGAAAAGATCATTGCATCAAAGGAATCCACAAAACTTCATGCCGGCAACTGCCGTTTCATTTCAAAAATCCAGCATGACAATAGGATCTATTTTGCTTCTGCTGCAGAAGGCAAGTTGAAAGGGTATGAGTTGTGCGTGTGCTTGAGAAGGATAAATGCACTGAATAGGCCATGATACGTTTCATAAGGTACTAGAATGAAGAATTTATCTGAATGGCGAACAAGAAAAGAAAAGATTGATGTTCAGCTTAAGGATGCCGGCTGGGATGTAAGAGATGCGGGTAAGGTATGGATTGAAGTTGACACGAAACAATCAGATTTTAAGAAAAGAAACTATAAGGTTATTTCTCAGACATTGAAGAATGATGAAGAGAGCAAATATGCTGACTATCTGCTTCTCGACAGCAACAGGGATCCTTTAGCGGTTATCGAAGCTAAACGGACATCAAAAGATCCAATAACTGGTCAAAAACAAGCAGAAGATTATGCCGCAGATATCAAGCGACAGACTGGCAAGGATGT
>JACRKM010000062.1 GCA_016219765.1 Candidatus Woesearchaeota archaeon | reverse complement strand
TTTTCAGCTATGAGAAGCCAGCCTGTTTTTTCTTGCTGTGACTCAAGAGTCTCGATTTCTTTTTCGAAATCCTGCTCTTTTTCCAGAATCAGTTTTTGACCGCGTTCCCGGAGAACGAGCTTTGATCCTTCTTTGATGCCGAAACGCTTGCGGACACTCTCAGGGATCACAATCTGCCCGCGCGAGGAGACTTTTATTGTTTCAATCATGGTAAGAATAGTAAGAATGAACTTATTCATAAGTTTTGCTGCCTTTAGAATCCGCAAGAGAAATGCGCCAGCCGGGAATCGAACCCGGGCCCCAGCCTTGGCAAGGCCGAATTGTACCATTCAACCACTGGCGCGGATAACTACGAATAATTGACCGTCAATACAAACCAGCAAGACAATTAAGTGCAAAAATAATCCCGACTCACAAGTTCGTCTGGGATTATTGAGCATTCAAAATCCAAAAATGCCGACTTGTAAACTCGTTTGGCATTTTTATATTATTTGAATGGGCCCGCCCGGATTTTCAGACGTTTTTTGCGTTCTCGAACCGGGGACATACACCGTGTAAGGGTGTCGTCATAGCCGCTAGACCACGAGCCCGATGCTTGAGCGAATTTCAAGCCCATTTATAAAATTGTTGCAGAGTGATTTACCATGGTGGAGTGACAACATCCCCAAAAGGTTTAAATAGAACAAGTTGTCCCAATAGACACAAATCTTTAATACTGCTGCGGCAAAAAGGAATCTGCAACATGGAAGAAAAAATCTATGCCATTCTCATGGACCAGGATGAGATAACCTGGCAGACTATCCTGCTCGAGCTCATTAAGAACGAAGAGATGGACCCGTGGGATATCAACATCTCAAAGCTTGCTGAGCGGTACATCAGCACACTCAAGAAACTCCAAGAGATGAACCTGCACGTGAGCGGCAAAGTGCTCCTTGCTGCGGCAATCCTTCTGCGCATAAAATCAAGCAGGCTCGTTGGAGAAGACCTTCTTGAGTTTGACCGCCTGCTTGCGTCAAACGATCTGCAGGACAGCCTCTACGACGACAACGGCGAAGGCGCGGATGGCAAGAGAAAGTACCAGGGCCTTACGTTGGAACAAGCACAACAGCTTAAACTCATTCCTCGCACGCCTCAGCCACGCAAGCGCAAAGTCTCTATCTACGATCTTATCGATGCACTTGCACAAGCGCTCAATGTCCGGCACCGGCGGATTCTTAACCGCGCGCAGCCGGGCAGCCTCGAAGCTCCTGAGAAAGCATATGATATCAGCGAGCTGATGGATAAAATCTACAATGATGTCGTCAATCATCTGAGATTGTCACAAGAAGACTGCATGTTGTTTGCACAGCTGATCCCCTCCGATAGCAAAAAAGATAAAGTGCTCACCTTTATTCCACTTTTACATCTCACTAATGCACGAAAGGTAGATCTCACGCAAGATCAGCATTTTGGTGACATCTGGGTGAAAAAAGCACAGTTAGCTCCTGCAGTTGCGCAAGCGAAAAGTGAAAAGTGAACTTCTGTTGCGCTTGACAGAGTACGAATTGTCGACGGTTCTTTCGGTTTTTTCGTGTAAAAGAATGCGATGTGTTCGTCGATGTATGGTTTAACAAAATATATAAAGCGACCGCTGTTTGGATGAATATCAAATGAGCGCCAATCACATCCTTAAAACGAATTTCAACGGAACTCCGAATGTAGGATTATTCGGATATGCCACGAATAGCTACTGCCTTCTTGGAAGCGACGTGACGGCATCAAAAGCAAAAGAAATTGAAAAAGTCCTGCGCGTTCCTGTGCACCAAATGACGCTGTGCGGCACTTCACTTATCGGAGTCTTCGCCGCGGGAAACGACCACTGCCTTCTTGTACCGCACATAATCCTCGATCATGAACGACAACAACTTGACAAACTTGGAATCAACTACAAAATAATTAAAAGCAAAGTCACGGCGCTTGGCAATAGTCTCGTCGTTAATAACAATGGATGCCTCGCTAGTCCGCAATTCTCTGCAGACACAAAGAAACTCATACGGCAAGCACTTAATGTCCCGCTTAAGCCTGGAACTATCGCTGGTCTTGAAACCATCGGGTCTCTTGCAGTCCTCAATAAGCGCGTATGCCTCATCCACCCTTCTGCAGACGATGATGAGATGAAGAATGCCGAAGAGCTTCTTGGGGTTGAGTGCGCTCAATCAACCGTCAATCTAGGAACGCCATACCTGCGCGCAGGCATTTTGTGCAATGATCACGGATTTGTTGTTGGTGACCAATCCGGCGGCCCGGAGATCGTCCACATAGATGATTCATTAGGATTCCTGGCTATCTCACTGTGATGCGTATGGAAAAAGCAAATGTCAAAGCATCGATGTCAACAGCACAGTTAGATGGGAATGCTGAACAAAAACGCATACGGGAACTTCAGGAAAAATACGCCGAGTACCAGCTATTAGAAGAACAGATCAAACAGGTTCAACAACAGATCCAAAAGATGGACAGTCAACTTGCTGATCTTGAAAGCATCCATGAAGGGCTTGAAGATTTCAAGAACGCTGCTGAAGGAAGCGAAGTCTTTGTCCCAGTATCAAACGGCATATTCCTGCAAGCGAATCTTGCAAGCAACAAAAAATTGCTCGTCAATGTTGGTTCTTCTGTTGTGGTCGAAAAAACCGTTGATGACACAAAAAAACTTCTTGGCGACCAGCAGGTTGAGATCAGCATGTATCGAGAGCAATTGCTTGCGCATTTGAATAAATTGCCGGAACAAATGCAGCATCTCCAAGCGCAACTTGAAAAAATGATTCGCGAACAAAGACCAGAGCATACACATTAAGCTTCACGGTGTCTACAATCAGAGAGTCGACGATCATTCATTGGTGACTTCAAAATGTTCGGATTTCTGAAAGAAAAGCTCAAGAATGCTGTCTCGAAACTGTCTAAGGACATCGCTGACGAGGCAGAAGAAGTTACAGAGAAGATTGAGCGGCCTCTCGCTGGTGAGGTTGCTCAAGCACCACCGCCTTCGATGCAGGCGCCAGAACCAATGCCTGCGCCAGCACTTGCTTCTCCAACACCGCAAGAGACAACTGAAGAAAAAAAAGAAGAGAAAAAAGGATTCTTCTCAAAGCTCTTTGCAAAAAAAGAAGTAACAGAAACGACTCCTCAACCACTAATGGCGCGCGCGCCACAGGTTTCGCCTCCAGAAACACAACCAACGCACGTAAAGAAGCAAGATGAGATTTCTGTTGTTCCTGAACTTACAGAGAAAGGCATTGTCGCTTTAAAAGAAGTCCGACAGGAAAATGTTGAACCTGCGCCGCAAAGCTACGAATTTCCTGTACACATGAAACAACAAGAGCGGCCAGTCTCGGAGACTGAAGAGAAGAAAGGTTTCTTCACCAAGATAAAGGAAACAGTTGCATTCAAACGGCTTTCTGAAGATAAATTCGAAGATATCTTTTTTGATCTGGAGGTCGCACTCCTTGAAAACAACGTAGCTGTTGCCGTCATCGACAAGATAAAGCAAGACCTGAAATCGCGCCTCGTTGACCAGAAGCTTTCACGGTTTGAAATAGAAAACATCATTCTGGAAACGCTGAAGACGAGCCTTAACGAGATTCTCAGTGTAATTCCTGTCGACCTCCTCGGACGCATCGATGAAAAGCGGCAGCAGAATCAACCCTATGTCATTGCGTTTGTCGGCGTCAACGGTTCTGGAAAGACCACGACGATTGCAAAGATGGCAAAATATTTTCAGAATAATAATCTAAAACCAGTACTCGTCGCAGCAGATACCTTCCGCGCAGCAGCAATCCAGCAGCTCGAGGAACACGCGAACAGGCTTGGCGTCAAGATAATCAAGCACGACTATGGTTCCGATCCTGCTGCAGTTGCTTTCGACGGGATCGCATATGCCAGAGCAAAGAATGCAGATGTGGTGCTCATTGACACCGCCGGACGGCTGCACTCGAACACAAATCTTATGGACGAAATGAAAAAGATTATGCGCGTTGCAAATCCAGATTTGAAGATCTTCATCGGAGAGAGCATCACCGGAAACGATTGTGTTGAGCAAGCGCAAGAGTTCAACAATGCAGTCGTAATCGATGGCATAGTGCTTTCAAAAACCGACGTCGATGAGAAGGGCGGAGCCGCAATCTCAGTTTCCTACGTCACGGGAAAGCCCATCTTGTTTTTTGGAAGCGGACAAACGTACGACAGTCTGCTGCCGTTTGACAAAGAAGCAATTCTCAGAAATCTAGGATTAGCATGAATTGTTTTTTGCCGAATTGAATCATCTGCTTTGCTTACAATCGGAGGCTACTGCATGACAAAGAAAACAACTCACGCAAAAGATTCGGATGTTGAACGCAAATTGTTTGGAGCCCTTTCCTACATATCTATTCTTTGCATCATTCCACTGTTATTCAAACGCGATAATCACTTCGTTCATGACCACGCAAAGCAAGGTCTTGGCCTGTTTGTTCTCGAAGTCATCGTTGGCGCGCTTTCAAAGGTTGTTGGGTGGATACCTGTGATCGGAAGCCTTACGAATTTTGCTGCATGGGCTCTTGGAGTGTTTTTCTTCATAGTTAGCATTATAGGTATCATCAAGGTGCTTTCCGACAAGCCCTACACAGTGCCGCTAATTGGTGCTACGGCACGCAGATGGCACGTTTAATTGTTTCATTTGGTATTTGCCTGAAGCTTTCTATGGTTGTTTTTGAATTGTTGAGTTTTTTCATGAATGCTGCGTTTTTGTGTCTTTTCCTACTCCAAAGTAACAACTTTCCAATAAGT
>JACRKM010000060.1 GCA_016219765.1 Candidatus Woesearchaeota archaeon | reverse complement strand
TTCTGGAAATTTCCTGGACGCGAGCGGATATGAACTTCCTGCTTTCTTGCAAACAAGGCCTTGAGCTCATCGAATGTTCCATATCCAAGCACCTTGCGGTCGTGCAGGATTGCGATTTTTGTGCACAATTGCTCAACTTCTTCAAGGATGTGTGAGGAAACGATAACGGTAGTGCCTTGCTCATTGATCTTGCGGATCATACTCCAGATCTGACGGCGAATGATCGGATCAAGGTCGGATGTAGGCTCATCAAGCAGCAGTATTCGTGGGTTGTGGATGAGCGCGCACGCAATGTCAAGGCGGCGCTGCATGCCGCCTGAAAGATGGGCTGCCAGCGTGTCTCGCTCGGCAACAAGACCGGTCAACTCCAAGAGCCGCTGCTTATTTTCCTCCCTGACTCTTGTTGGTAAACCGTACAGTTGCGCATAAAAGTCAATGTTTTCTTCAGCAGTCAAGTGATCGTAAAATGAGGGAAGTTGTGCGGCAAAACCAAATCGCGTCTGGACCCGCATCGGATACTTGAATACCGACAGCATTTCTTCTGACAGCGGAGCATTCTTGTGTCGTTTTGCAAGGACTGCCTGTTGCACTTGAATATCCCCCTCGTCAGGATGGTCGAATCCGAGCAGCATACGAAAAAGAGTGGTCTTTCCAGAACCGCTCATACCAATTATACCAAAAATGTCGCGCTGATATACATCAAACGAGATGCTCTCGAGGACTTTTTTTTTCTTGAAGCGTTTTGAGATGCCTTTGACTTGCAAGATGGGCCGTGCAGTATCAAGGCCGCTTGTCCAAGAAAGTCGTCCACTCGAGTTAACTGGCGTTTCTTGTGAAGAACTTTGGCTCGGTTCTGATGGTGTAATTTGTGCAGAAGCAGGCGCTGCTGACGCTTCTTTTTTACGTATGGGCATGGGTCAACAGTGGTAATTTTCTTTATAAATTTAGTTCACTCCCAGAGGGGAGAAACAGCTCGTTTTTTTGTGCTATTTTTGTGCTATTTTAGAACAACTTTTATATATGTAATGCGGGTTTTTGCGTGTTCTAAAAGCTAAAAACGCTGGAGATACAGTTTCGTATGGTGCTGGAAAAACTCGGAAATTCGCTCCGTGAAACACTCACGAAGATCAACAAGGCGCTTTTCGTAGATGACTCTCTCATTAATGAGCTGGTTAAGGACATCCAACGTGCACTCCTTGGTGCAGATGTCAATGTCAAGATGGTCTTTGACCTGACAAATGAGATAAAGGAACGCATTAAAAAAGACGAGCTTCCTGCAGGCCTTACCAAAAAGGAATACCTAATCAAGGTTGTGTATGAAGAACTTGTCAAGTTCGTTGGTAAAACTGAATCCAAGATAGAAATCAACAAAAAACCAACCAAGATCCTGCTCGTCGGTCTTTTTGGAAATGGAAAGACCACTACCGCAGGCAAACTCTGCAAGTACTTCCAGAAACGCGGGCATCGTGTTGCGCTTCTTTCAACCGACACATGGAGGCCGGCAGCGTATGAACAACTACGCCAACTGGGAGTACAACTCTCAGTACCAGTATATGGAAATCCTAAAGCCAAGGACCCGGTATCGATATACAAACAATACGAGAAGGAACTTCTAACATACGATTTAGTAATTATCGATACGGCTGGGCGCGATGCACTCTCCGCCGACCTGATTGAAGAACTTAATGCGATTAATTCAGCAGTCAAGCCAGATGAATCTCTTCTTGTAATAGGTGCGGATGTTGGACAAGCTGCAGAGAAACAAGCACGCGCATTCTCACAAGCATGCAAGATCACCGGAGTCATCATCACCAAGCTTGACGGGACCGCTAAAGGGGGAGGTGCGCTAATCGCGTGCTCGATTACTGGAGCAAGGGTCAAATTCGTCGGAGTCGGTGAAAAAATCGATGCGCTCGAACCATTTATCCCAGAACGCTTCATTGGAAAACTCATCGGCATGGGAGACATAGAAACGCTCCTCGAGAAGGCACGCGAAGCGATCAGCGAAGAAGAAGCTACCGACTTGAGCAAGAAACTTGTCAAAGGAGAATTCAATCTTATCGATCTCTACGAGCAGATGAATGCCATGAGCAAGATGGGGCCGCTAGGCAAGGTCCTTGAGATGGTTCCTGGGTTCGGACAACTAAAGATGCCAAAAGAAATGATCACGGTCCAAGAAGGGAAACTTCACAAATGGAAGCATATCATGGACAGCTGCACCAAAGAAGAACTTGAAGACCCTGATGCTGTTATGAACACGACGCGCATTGAACGCATCGCAAAAGGATCAGGTGCGCAAGTCCAAGAAGTGCGCGAGCTTCTCAAACAATACCGTCAGAGCAAAAAGATGATGAAGATGTTCAAAGGGATGGATGCTGCTTCTCCACAATCCATGCAGAAGCTGATGCAAAAGATGGGAGTCGGTGGCGGCAATGTGCGTGGCATGGCGAATGTGAAGCCCCGTTAGTGCTTGCTTTTACCATGTGCGGAATCATCGGCGTCTTCAATGCATCGAAAGAGGTTCTTGAACGGATGCCCCAGGCATACTGCGTCCAGGAGAACCGTGGCCAGGACGCGTTCGGACTTGTGCGAGAAAAGAACGAATCAGAAAGGAAATCAGAAAGGGACGTTTTTGTCACGAAAAACCCTTCAGAGTTCTCACAACAGCTTATGCTCCTCGGGAGTTCTGGCGCGTCTCATGTACTCCTGCATCATTTACATGCAATAATCAACTCAGTGCCCCAGCCGCTCTCTGGAAAAGGAATGCTCGCGTATAATGGAGAGATTTACAACTGGAAACAGCTTGCACAAAAAAATAATATCAAAGCCCGCAATGACGCGGATGCCCTTTTCTTTTTGCTGGAAAAAATGCCCGTCATCAGCGCAGCAACGCTGAACGCGCTTGCAGCATCACTGGATGGCGTGTTTGCATTCGCTTACCGGCGTGAAAATATTGTTGTCATCTGCCGCGATCGAATCGGAGAACGGCCGCTCACATGGCACTTCAATCCTTCAACAGGGCTGTTTGCATTCGCATCCGAGGGAAAAACACTTACTGCTCTTGGACTCCGGCACCAAATCCTGGAGCCTCGAACCATTCTAGTATATGACACAGCACAAAAGCAATTAAAAGAATGGCATCAGAAATTTTTTAATCTTCCTGCACAAGAAATCTCTGGCAGGACACATGGCGCGCCTGCCTCAACTTTCCTAGACGAACAACAGATCATCGCAGGCATCATGGCTCATCTAAGTGAGGCTTGTAAGAAGCGCCTTGCTGATATAGATAACATCGGTATTCTTTTCTCTGGTGGCATCGACTCGACCATTCTTGCATGCCTCTGCAAGAAACTTAACAAGAAATTCACATGTTACACTGCCGGATATTGCGATGGAGACATGGATCTCCCGCAAGATATCGTATGGGCAAAACGCGTCTGTGAAGAACTCGGCTTTCCGCTCAAGATTAAAATCATCAAAACCGATGCGCTTGATTCCGTGTTTGCACAGGTCACACGCATCATCGAAAGCACCGATGTAGTGAAAACCGGCGTTGCATCACCGTTCTTTGTATGCGCACAGATGGCGCACAAGGATGGTAAACGCGTAATGCTCTCCGGGCTTGGCTCTGAAGAACTCTTTGCAGGCTACGAACGACACGCGCAGGCCCTTTCACTGCAGGGCCCTGCCTGCATCAATCGCGAATGCTTTGCAGGACTCTATGACTTATGGCAACGCGACCTGTACCGCGACGATCTTATGATGATGCACCACACTATTGAACTGCGGCTTCCATTCCTTGATTATGCGCTTATTGATTGTGCCCTCAGCATCCCAGGTGAGTTTAAGATCAATGCAACTCAAAAGAAAATCATCCTGCGTAAGGTTGCGATTGCATTAGGCATCCCGCACGAGATCGCCAGCAGAAAAAAGCAGGCAGCGCAGTACGGCAGCAATTTTGACAAAGGCATTGCGAAGATGGCAAAGCGAAAAGGATTTTCAACGAAGGCGGCTTATCTGGCATCGCTCACAGATAACTTTAAATAAACCGCACCGTCTTAAAGTGATTCAACATTGTTCAATCAAAGAGGTAACACATGCGAGAGATTGTCTTCAAGAAACCCAACTACCGAGAACTCAAGGCAGAGGGCCTTCTTGGCGTTGATATGCACTTCCACACGCAATACTCTCTTGATGCGGTCTCGAAACTTGACAATGTCCTTCGTAAAGCGAAAAAACTTGGAATCGGTGTTGCTGTCACTGACCATAACGCAATACGAGGCGCAGTGCTTGCAAACAAGAACAAACTTGGCGTATTTGTTGTACCAGGCGTAGAAGTCACGTGCGCCAAAGGCACTCACGTTATGTGCTACTTCTATTCGGTAGATGAGATGAAGGAGTTTTATGCTAAAAAGCTGTCTCCGTTGATGGAACGCAATCCCTTCTTTGTTAATGCAGACCCCCAGCGCTTCATCGAGAGCACAATTGATGGGTACAACTGTGTTATCGGCGCGCCCCATCCATTCGCCCCGGGCGCAATAGGGCTCCAAAAGATCAAGATTCATAAAAAAGCTGAGAAAAACATCAAGCTTATCGAAGCGCTTAATGGCTATGAATTCCACAAATCAAATCTCAAAAGTATCAACTGGGCGGCAGCGACGAACAAAGGAGTCACAGGAGGATCCGATGGCCACACGACGCGCGAGCTTGGACGCGTGCTGACGTGCGCATACGAGCAAGATCTTGAATCATTTTACAAATCGCTGCAGCGGCGGAAATCATTTGTCATCGGACGAGAGGACAACTTGCTCCTGCGGGCATTGTACGTGCTCAGTAAGGAAACCACGTACATCAACAAAAGCAAGCACCAGCATCTGGCGCGCATGTTGATACGATCGCAGCTTGGATCCGAACTCAAATATTTTAAAGAAAAATTCAAACGAACCCACTTCTACCATCGTTTCAAGCAGCACCATAATGGAAGCCTTGAAGAATGAGGGATTCCTACGGCCGAACAAAAATCAAACAAGAACAAACGGAAGAAGAGCAGCATCGAAGATGAAATTGAAGAGGCTTTTGAAATAGATCTCAACAGTGATTACCCTGTTCACGAAAAATACGTCAAGGAGAAAAAGATCCGCAAGATGAATAAACGCTCTTGAATAGTAAATAGTAAATGGGTATTTGTTTAGCTAATCACTCTCACAGCGCCGCCACTGACGCTCGATAAGGGAGTGCCTCCCTTATCAACCCACATCAAGGCAGGCATGAAGCCTGCCGAATAACGATACGCAATCGTTCACAACTCGTATGTATGTGAAAACGGACTATGTTTTCCAAGAGCTGTGGAATCGTATCCGTTCCTTGCCAGCTCGCAGGTCGGTGGCGGCGCTGTGAGCATAAGAGCTAAACAAATATGAAAATAGTATATAGTATATTCTTATGAAAGTCTCCACAAGCAAGCCTCCAACGAGCGATGAACTTGCCAACAAACGCTTCTGGATGGTAGAATCGCAGCTACGCGCACGCGACATCAGCGATGAGCGAGTTCTTGCAGCATTTGAAAAAGTCCCACGCCACGAATTTGTCGATAAGGAATTCTTTGATGTCGCATACGGCGACTTTCCGCTGCCCATAGGCGAAGACCAGACCATCTCGCAGCCATACATCGTCGCACTAATGACGCAGGCGCTTGAATTAAAAGGACAGGAAGTAGTCCTCGAGGTCGGAACAGGCTCTGGCTATCAAGCAGCAATTCTTTCCCTATTATGCAAGAATGTCTATACGATAGAACGTATCCCTCAAATTGTACGAAGAGCAAAAACCGTTCTTGCAAAACTCAAGTATAACAATGTCGAAGTCATCGAAGGGGATGGAACACTTGGATATCGGTCTGCTGCGCCGTACGATCGTATCATCGTCACCGCATCGAGCTATAAAATTCCGCAGCCTCTAGCGGATCAGCTCAAGGATGGTGGCATCATGGTGATTCCTATTGGAAACCCCTGGGGACAGACATTGATCAAGGTCCGCAAACGCGACGGTAAGCTCGAACATGAGGATTTGTGCGACTGCCTCTTCGTTCCGCTCGTAGGTAAAGAAGGATGGGAGGCGAATAAGGTGCTATAGCAACTTCTTTTCTCATTAGTTTTCTCGTCTAATCGGCTCTGTAGAAAGTCTTTACAAACCGGCACCGCGATGCTCGACGCGATCGCTCGATAAGAGCATGGCTCTTATCATCTCAAG
>JACRKM010000061.1 GCA_016219765.1 Candidatus Woesearchaeota archaeon | reverse complement strand
TTAGAAAAATTCGTAAAAGTATAATTAGCAGGAGAAACAATAGTCACAGCACCAAAAACATACACAACCAACAGAAACAAAATAAGAACAGCAAGAAACAAAACACCAACAACCCTTTTAAAATTCAATCTCAAAATACACGACCTCTTTTTTAATGAATATGAAACTTGAAAATCCTTAAGTGACTAATCGTTGAAGCTTTAGGGGTATACTTATTTATATACTTTTTGATTTTGAGAAAAGAAATTACCAGAACGCGACCTGCAACATTAATTATTATATGCTGTTTGTTATTATGCGCTGTTATTTATGCGCCGTATATATTCTGCGGAATGTTATGGATGTTGTTATAGCTGTTTTCCACGATCCAGGCTGATTTTTGCAACAACCAGGTTATGCATTCTTTTCAAAAACTCCAGCCGGTCTTCGATGCGCAGCAAGTCGAGGTGCCCTTGCAATACGATATTAAACGCAAATGGGCTTGGAATCGCGGTGTCGATATTCTTAACTTCGATTCGATTTTGTTCCACTTGTTCTATGATTTCTTTAGCGTGAGTAATGTCCATGAGATCCTCAAGCACCTCCCTTCTCGCTTCTTTTAGGATTGGAAAATCCTTAGAGATGCGTTTCACTGCTGATAGTAGAATCATCGAACTCACCTGCTGGCGGCCTACGTGCTTACGCTCTCCCTTGTAGTTGCGCAGGATCATGAGTGCCCGGCCCGCGCAATGCCTAAATCTTCTCTGCAGAACTTGAGTCTTGTCAATGGCGATATTGAGCAGCTCTCCAAAGCGCGCGGATTCTAACATGTGGAACACGCGGCTCGCCGGAATGTGTTTCTTTGAAGCAAGATAAAACCCGTTGTCGGTTACGCCGATCTCCACATCGCGGTGCTGCGTCTTCGAGACTGCAAAAGCTACTGCTCGCGACAGGCAATCGTTCACCCGCCGCCCATATATCGTGTGAAAGATGATGTACTTCTTGTCCTCACCCAGGTAGTTTTCGATAAGAATTTTTTTGTGATGGGGAATAGCGCAGTATTCATACTGCTCATACAGATAATCACAGATTGCCTGCGCGGCGTTTTCATCGACGTACAAGTAGTCGTGGATGAATGCCAGGATGTCTTGTCTGCCCATCCCTGCCTCAAATTTCTCTTCCATGTACCGCCGAAAACGTCCGATCTCAATCGCGAGATCAAAACTGAGCGGAAGCATCTCAGAGAACCATGACGGCACCGTAGGTTTTCTTCCGACGGCAGCAGTTACCTGCGCAACCATGCCGCGCGAGAATAGGAATTCATATGTGTTGCCTCCAAGAACAAATACGTCTCCGCGCTTGAGCCGTTCGAGGAAGATCTCATCAAGCGTCCCGATCGGTTGAGCACCGACTTTTACAGTGATTCCTGTCTGGTCGGGAATCGTGCCGATGTTTGTCATGTAAATCACACGCGCAAGTTTGCCTTTACGTCCCACAGCCCCTGTCTCTGCATCGTACCAGATCTTCGCATAGATGTGCCGGTTCTCAAGAGAAGCAAACTCGCCTGCAAGATACTTGATCACCTCAAGAAAATCTTCATGCGCGAGTGAACGATAGCAGTAACTTTTGCGAATGAGACAGAACATTTCCGCAAGCTGGTATTTTTGGATGATGCACATCCCATAAATCTGCTGCGCGAGCACATCGAGGCAATTTGATGGAATGTGGATCCTATCAATCTTTTTTTCAATTGCGCTCTTGAGCAGCACTGAGCACTCGATCAGATCGTCCCGATCAAGTACGATGATCCTGCCTTTCGTCACGCTGTGCAGCTGATGCCCGCTTCTTCCCACGCGCTGCAGCGCGCGCGCAACAGATTTCGGGCTGCCCAGCAGAATCACGAGATCTATGTATCCGATGTCAATGCCAAGTTCAAGGCTCGTGGAACACACGACGCACTTCAGCTCGCCTTTGCGCAGACGAGACTCTATAGTGTGCCGGTGCGTCTTGCTCAATGAGCCGTGATGCGCGCCGATGGCCGTTACGCGTTTGGTTTGCGCAGCGGTTTGCACAGCAGGCATTGGAACGTTTTCAGGTTGTTGTTTTTTCTGTTGTTGCGTTTGTGGTTGTAAAGCGGCGGTGCCGATGGTAAAATCACGCTCAGCAAAATCACGCCCAGCGAGATCACGCCCAGCAAAATCACGCTCATCTTCTTCAAGAAGCAGATCAGTATAATTGTGTGGAAATCTTTCCTTGAGATGATGCACGATGCGCTCCGTCGCGGCTCTGGTGTTGGTGAAAATCAGCGTCGTCTTATGTTCCTGAATAAGCTTATCGATAAGCTCGTACATTTTTTCATGCATGAACTCGTGCGTAGTGTCGATCAGGTTTGGCACGGGGCTGAGCACCTGCAGATCGAGCTCTTTGAGAAACTGCACATCCGCAACCGCACATTCGCGATCCATTCCTACAAGAAATTGCGCAATATCATCGAGCGGTGCAACCGTCGCTGACAGGCCAATGCGGCATAAGCCAGGCGACAATTGCTGCAGCATTTCAAGGGCCAATGAAAGGTGGACGCCGCGCTTGTTCTCTGCAAGGGCATGAATCTCGTCGATAATCGCCCATTCCACACGTGCCAAATGCTGACGGAAGCTGATAGACTGAAGCAAAATGCCCAGCGATTCCGGAGTTGTAATGAGAATGTGCGGTGCTTGCTTCAGCATTCCTGCACGCTCTTTTTCTGTAGTATCGCCTGTGCGCACTGCCACGCGAATGCCGAGCGTCCGGCCAGCAAGAGCCTCGATTTCTGCAAGCGGTGTTTTCAGATTATGCTCGATATCGTAATTGAGCGCTTTGAGCGGACTGATGTAAATGCAGTACGTTCGTTCCTCGAGCGAATCAGACAGCGCCAGATCAGCCAATTCATTGAGGATCGAAAGAAATCCTGTCAATGTTTTAGTTGCACCCGTAGGAGCGGAGATCAATATGTTATTTCTGCAATGAATGCTGTATACGCCAAATTTCTGAGGCAATGAAAGTGACAGAAAGCGGGAGAAGAACCATTTCTTTACAATAGGATTCAGGCTGCTGAGAATAGTCTCATCAGTATCAGGAACTTCCTTTCTGGTAATGCCTTGAGGTGCACTGCCTGTGGGCGTTGCTGTTGCGTTCATTGGCGTCTTTCCTGCCGACGGGATTCGAAGATAAGAACTGTGGGACATCGTCGATGGCTCTTTAACTTTTCGTAAGCTTAATAAATAAATCTATGATAAAACTGTACATGAAACAGCGCGTCGCAAAATGTATCGCGAAACGTGTCGCAATTGTCGGAAAATTCAGTCGGGAATTTGACGAGTGCCGCACAGCCGTTAAAAAATATGGAAATTGTCACATTCAAATCGTCTCTTCTCGGCCAGAGATTGTTATTTCATTCGGTGGAGACGGAACATTTCTCAAAGCCGAAGCCAGATACCCGGGAGTTCCTAAGCTTGCAGTGCGCGAAGCACGCGAGTACGGTGCCTGTAAGACCAGCCGGCTGTCCCAAATCCTGCCTTTGCTTGCATGCGAAAAATACCACAAGGTTTCATACTTGAAGCTCGCATGCACTGTCCGTCGTAAAAGAAAAATAATTGCGGCTGCTGAAGCTCTCAATGAAATAACGCTCAGAAACAAGAATCTCGGATGTGCATTGCGCTACAGGCTAATGGTAAACAAAAAGGCACAGGGCGGGCGTGGCCGACAACACGAGATCATTGGTGATGGCGTTGTGGTTGCAACTCCGTTTGGTTCAAGCGGTTATTATTCATCGATCGCTAGGCGAACATTCAGGCGCGGCATCGGAATAGCGCACAATAATTCTACTAATATAATTCCACCACACGTTACACATGAAAAATCACGGGTGCGCATCAATATACTCCGTGAAGAAGGACAACTGTGTGCAGATAATCAACGACGCGTTGTCAAAGTTGCTGCCGGCGACACCATCACGATCGCGGCGGCAAAACGACCAGCAATCGTGCTTCAGAAAACAAAAGAACAGTCGCATGATGCCTTGTTCTGGTATGTGTGAGTGTTGCAGGGAAGCTGGCTTTGATAAAAAACTCTCATCAGGCACACTCCGTTTTCGTACCTATTTACTTTCCACTAGAAGACCGGCAATTCCTGTATAGTTCATTGGTGTAATCTGTCTTAATTCTTTTTTAACTTCTTCAGAAACATTCAACCCGTCAATAAATGTTCTAAAATCATCCATCGTAATCTTCTTTCCTCTTGTTAACTCGTGCAGTTGTTCGTATGGCATTTCTGCTCCTTCCCTTCGTAGAAGTGTTTGAATCGCTTCTGATATAACTTCTGGGTGATTCTCTAATTCCTCTGCAACTTTGTACTCATTTATCTTGATTTTACTTAAGCCATTTTGTGCCGATTTATAGTTAATCTCTTAAATAATGGAACATTTTAGGCATTGCCTTTGGGTTGTTGAATGTCTTCCGTAAATGATACTGCGCGGCAGGAAGCGTGCGCAGCACGCGATTTGCCAGCGCTTTGCGTGCTGGTTTCCAGCATTGTTCAATGGGGTTAAGTTCTGGTGTGAATGCAGGGAAATATTCGATGCGAAGCGTTTTCTTGTGTCTGCGACAGAACTCGTAGACAAGCTTGCCGCGGTGCGCAGGCCCGTTGTCGATGAAGAATAGGATGCGACCCCAGCGTTTCAGAGCGAGCTTGACAAATCTGAGAAACTCTCGCTGTCGTTTTCGCTTCGCAAATGTGTATGCGAACCCTCGACGGGTTCGCGCACCAAAGACGTTCGTGCACACGTTCTTGTGGTTGATAATGACGACGGGGTTGCTTCCTCGTCGCGCCCAACCGCGCGCGACGTTTGGAATCAGGCCAAAGGTTGCCTCGTCTTGTGCGGCGACGACAAAATGTCGTCGCGTGTATTCGAGCACCAATCGACGCGCTTTTTTTTAAAACGCACGATCTCTTCAGGAGACGCGCTCTGATGGTGTTTCTTCCGTGGGCGCTGCATAGAGAAGCCCAGTTGGTCAAGCATTCGCCACACGTGTTGCTTCACAAACACAACAGCATATTTGCGATGCAACAGTTCTTTCACGTCTTTGGTCGACCATAATCCAGTTGCATTGTTCGGTGGACCGCGTTCGAGATCCTTGATGAGTTCGCGTTTCTGCACCAGAGTCAATTGCGCAGGGCGTCCCGTTTGCCGTCGTGCATCTTTTGCATCGATGCCACGCTCGGCAAATCGTGTGAGCCAGCCGTGCACGGTGCGCCGAGGTTTTGAGAGCATATATGCGATGTCGTCGATACTCTTTCCTTTGCGGCGATGCGTCGCCGCGAGCAAACGAAGCTTGCTCTTCGGATGCTGCTCCGCAGCATACATTGAATGCAATTGTCGCGTTGAGACGCCAGGCAGAAATGTTGTTCCGTTCGGAAGAGACCACATAAATATCACCTCGTTGTGATCTTCTCAGAGCAACAAACTATATAAAAGTTCCTAAATTAAAGAGATTTACTATTATATCCAATCAGGCTGTGGCCCAACGCAACCCCGAAATTTCTTTCGACAGTTGAATCGGATAAATCTCTTTGAAGTCTTGAAACAGGCAATTTAGAAGAAAAATAACCGAATAATGCGTTAGCAATTCCCAAATTTCCTTCGCTATTTTCAAAATCGATTGGATTCACTTTGTGCGGCATTGTTGAAGAACCAATTTCGCCTTCAACAGGTTTTTGTCTAACCCAGTCGTCACTGATATATCTCAACATATCTTGATCAAAACCAATAACAATGGTATTTAATCTGCGTAAATTGTCAAATAATTCCGCATAAGTATCGTGTGGTTCTATCTGTGTTGTTACAAAATTGGGCTCTAATCTTATTCTCCTTCTTTCATTGAATCTTTCGACGAAGTCTCTTGTAAATTCTAGCCAGTCTACCTTTGGATAAGAAGCGTGGTGTGCATCGTAATTGCCTGTGGCTCCATTCAATTTGACGAGAATCTTAAAACCAGCTAATTGATCCAGCTGCCTTTTCATTCTCGATGCAAAAACCTTGAATTCCTTGCCGAATGTTGTTGGTGATGCTGGCTGTCCGTGTGTTCTTGCAAGCATTGGAACATCTTTATATCTTTGTGCTGATTCCTCGATTGTTTCATACAATCTTTGTACGCTTGGGAGAACTATCTCTCCCACTCCAGTAGACAGCATTAATCCATAAGCCAGATTATTGACGTCTTCAGAAGTCAAAGCAAAATGAATCCAGTCTAAAGAGTCTTCTAAAGAGGTTCCTTTTAATCTGTCTCTCATAAAATATTCTATAGCTTTGACATCGTGGTTTGTTGGTTTAACATTTCTATAACCGTTAACTTCGATTGCTTTAACAATTCCGGCATTTTCTGTGGAAATATCGTACAATCTTCTGACAAGCTTCTTTTCTTTTTCAGAGAATTCTCTTAGGCCAATTTGTGGGTGTTCTGATAAAAATATTAAATACTCCCCTTCAACTTTCACTCGGCGCTGGATTAATCCTTTCTCGCTAAATATATCCGCCAATGCTTCTGTATATCTTCTATATCTGCCATCAAGTGGGCTTATCGCTTCTAATGCACCCATATGCGCGGGAATTGCCATTAAATTTATAAACATATCTTTAACGCAGGCTCTGTCCTGAATCTCGAAAAACAATTTCGTATATAGGAAAATCCGTTATTGCTGAGGCTCAAACAGAGTGGGAAGAACATCAATCATAAACATCCTTTCGATGATCAAAGCAATTGATGATGATTTTATCTTGTTCCAATCGATAGATGATTCTGAACGGAGGAACTCGTACACTTCGATGATTTTTCCATTCATACTTCAATGGCTTTCCAGCATCCGGCATTTCAGCCAGCTTCTTCAGTTGTTTGATTATTTTCAATCTGGTGGGCTTATCTTTAATCTTCTGAAAATCTCTCTTAAACTCTTCAGAGAAGATGATTTCCATTGCATCATCCCATCAGGATATCATCGATCTCTTCAGCAGCCATAGATGAATCTGCTCTTGTAAATTTTCCAGTTTTGATTTGTTTTTCACTTCGTTCTATCATATCTAATAAATGTACGTCTCTTGCTAAAGTCTCTTTCCGAATGACTTTCAACAAAATATTACTCCCCTCATTGAATACCAAAAACTTTGTGGAGGGTTTTATTCCTGCATCTTTCCTTATTTCGGCAGGTATCACAACTTGGCCGTTTTCAGATATCTTTGTTATTGAAACTTCCATTTTCTCACCAGCCTACAAGCGATTTTAGTATTAAAATATGTTTTATATATAAAGTTTTCGCTTAAATGTACGTGGAAAGCTTCGTCGGTAAGCGAACTTCGCCACATATGTACGACCAGCACCGCTCAGACGCGCTGCGCGCATCTTCGCTCAATTTCCGCCACAGCCAGCTCGTGAGTGGATGTCGTTTGTTGATGGCTGACATTCCCCGATGGGGCATCCCCCTTGTCAG
>JACRKM010000009.1 GCA_016219765.1 Candidatus Woesearchaeota archaeon | reverse complement strand
TCATCGCTTTCATGTCTATTTTTACTTGATTAACCCATGGTTTTTTGTCGGCCAATGGTCTCAATGGTTTAGGCGTTTTTGGTTTTTCTGTGCTTTTTTCTTCTGAAACTGCAGTAGCAGATACTTCAGAAGTTGCCGTAGTCGCAGATAAGTTAGAAGCCGCCGTAGTCGCAGATACTTCATTAGATATGTCTGAAGAAGCGTCAACATCTACTGCAGTAACATCCCCTGTTGCCATCACTACGGTTTGCTCAGCAGCAGCGCCTGCAAACGGCACCAGGCTGACCAAAAACAAAGCCAGTATCGCGAGTGCACTCATTTTTTGTAATCCCCTGATTTCCATGATTTTTCCTCCATCTTGTATTAGACATTGCACCGTTCCATGCAATGCCAGTATCAAAACAAGGATTTACGGTAACAAAGAAATTTATAAACATACTTTCCTGTTTTCTTTCAGCAAAGCTTTATTTCTTAGAAAGATCCTTTACAAAGCTTTATGAGGCTTTACCGTTGCTTTTTACCTGCTCATTGGCCTTATTTTGCTCTAAAAGTCCTTTTTTGGCTCAGCTTGTACGATATATTTTTATAATATTATTCTCTTTAACTATCATGATTTCCAAAGACCGGCTTTTACTGCTGTTACGTGCCATATCAAGTGCCCTCATGCTGTTCCTGCTTTGCCCGTTTGTCCTTGGAGCGACCATGCATGGAAGCACGTATGACCTTGAGCTCAAAACACTCAATAATGTCGTTGTTGAAATCGATACGACACCGGTACAACGCTTTGTATCAAAAAATGGGACCTACTCTTTTTCGCTTGACCCCGGCTCTTACTTCATACGCGCAAGATACAGCCCCGATAATTTCACTACTTTAACGTCCCTTGACCGCATCAAGATACAAAAAGAGGGAGACTACGTATTCGATCTCTTCCTGCTTCCTGATCTAGATGAAGACAAAGACCTCCTCAGCGACTTCGATGTAGATGCAGTCGGTGCAGTGGAGCAGCCTCCTGAAGTAAACTACGCGTGGCAGGTTCTAACTGGCGCGATTCTCTTCGTGATCATCATAGCGGTCTACTTCCTTGTCAAGAGACTGCGGCAAAAGCAATCAAGACGCGTGATTGCTGCCGTGATTGATGCAGTCAAATCACCCAGAAAGGCCTTAGCGCAGAAACGACAGTCAACGAGCGTGTTCAAAGAGCGACAAATGATCCGTGAGGAACAGGAGAACAAGAAGGCGAGAGCAATGAAGATAGCGCAGCAAGACGCTATGCAGGAGTTGAAGTCAAGCGAAGAGAGAGAGGAGAGTTCGAAGACAACTTCCGAACAAGCAACAAAAGCAACTCACGCCAAAGAATTTGCAGATCTTGCAGACCTCGACGGCGATTTGCAAGCAGTTATCGCATTCCTCAAACGCGAGGGCGGCAGAACAACACAGAAAGATCTTCGCCGCGAAATTCCGTACTCAGAAGCGAAGATCAGCCTCATGATCTCTGAACTTGAGGACAAAAAACTCGTCAAGCGCATTAAAAAAGGACGTGGAAACATCATTATCATGAATCAATGATCTTGTTGCTTTTTTTATCGTGTTTTTTGCGTCATTTTTTATCCGGCTCTGTAGAAAATCTTAATTGGCCGGCACCGCGGTGCTCGACGCGATCGCTCGATAAGAGCATAGCTCTTATCATCTCAAGAGCGGGCACGCCTGCAGCGCGCCCACTGAGGGTTGTGACGACGGCAGGAGGCCTGCACCACCACGCCAGGCTCGTGATGTGTACGTGTTAACTGATGACCGACATCCCCATAAGGGAATGCTTCCCTTATTATCGAAAATCAAAGATTTTCGGAACATCCAGACTATCTGGATGCAACCCACCTCAAGACAGGCATGAAGCCTGCCGAATACCGACGAGCTCTGTCCCCCTTCGTCGTCCGATTGGAGCGAAGCGGAAATCGGACTGGAGTTCGAGTGCCAGCGGATCGATGGCCGCTGGGGGCGTCCAACTTGTCGGTACATATGTGTTTCTTTCTATCTCTCGCGAAAAGGCGGTGGTGGTGAGCGTGCCGGCGCTATTTTTTACAGAGCCCATCTAATCTGTTTTCTCATCTAAGGTGAATTTCAACCACGTCTCCATCCACGAGCCTGTGTTTGAGCATGAGCCTCTGTCCATCAAACTTTGCACTCTTGCCCCAAACCTTTGCAAACTTGAATCTGTTCACAAAATCACGATGCAGCCTGCTGCACATATCCGCGATCGTAGAATCATTGTGCATAATTATTGGAATATCGAGGTCGGCTTTCTTTGAAACCTCTTTACAATATACCCGTATTAAATTCAATCGGTCAAAAATTAAATCCTTAAGTTCATTCATGCCGACCAGAGTTTCTGCAGAAATAAGTATGTCCGCCTTTACTTCCTTTCTTGCTTCTTCCAATTGCTGCTCGTTGACCAAGTCGATCTTGTTCAATGCAGTGATTGCCGGAATGTAACGCTTATTGCCTTCAATCGCATCGATCAGCTCGTCAACCGTAACATCTGTTCTGATGAGAACGTCTGCATTGGAAATGCGCATCTCCTTACAGATGGATTCAATCATCTGGTCTGTCAGGTGCGTTAACCGCACCGTCTTTCCGATACGTATCCCCCCGTGTGCGGTTTTCTTGATCTTCACGTCGGGTTTTCTTGTATTCAGACGCAATTGGCTATCATACACTTCCTTGAGAATAACATTGTGTGCGTGAGGGCGCAACACGTCCACGATGATCAATACAATGTCGGCGCTCTGCAGCACTGCAAGCACTTCCTTTCCCCTGCCGCGCCCGCTAGCAGCACCACGAACAATTCCAGGAACATCAAGCACCTGAATCTTTGCATTCTTATGTTCAAGCAGGCCGGGGATGACTGAGAGTGTTGTGAATTCATACGCGCCAACCGGTGAATTTGCATTTGTTATTGCATTAAGCACACTTGATTTTCCTGCAGAAGGAAAGCCGAGCAGAACAGCAGTTGCATCTCCACTTTTACGGACAGCATACCCTTCGGTCCGCGGTCCCTTGGAGCCGCGTGCAAGCTCTTTTTCCTTGAGCATGGCAATTTTTGCCTTGACAAGACCAATGTGATACTGCGTTCTTTTATTGTAGTCAGTTTTCTTCAGTTCGGCTTCAAGCTCTGTAATTCTTGAGATGTTTGAGGAATTCTTTGCCGCATTAGGAG
>JACRKM010000059.1 GCA_016219765.1 Candidatus Woesearchaeota archaeon | reverse complement strand
GTTGCTTTTGAGATAACTCCTCCAGATACTGCTGCAAAGAAGTAGCTCGCGACCTCGATGATCATGTGCGGCAAGAGCGGCAGCAGTGTGAGGAAGAAGAGGACAAATAGATTCCCTTGCCCTGATGCGGCGGCCTCGCTCACGATATATCCGGTGATAGCTCCCCAGACTGATGCGTTCCAGACGATGAGAAGGATTCCTCCTGCGCCGTAGAAGAATGACATAATGAAGCATATGACAGCGATCTTGAGGTTGTTGAACATGATTGACCAAAGCGGATTGTCAAAGCTGAGCGCATAGCCTCGGTAGTTTGCAAGGATTGTTAGTTGTTCCTGGAAGAGCTTGATGACTGTTTGCTGTGGAAAGATGGCCGCGATAATTGCAAATGTGAGAAAGATTCCTAAGAACAGGAAGAAGTATATCTCCATGATGTCTTTGTGGTCCTTCACAAGCATCTGCAGGGAGAATTTCTTCTCGCGGATTTCGGCGTTCTCTTCCTCGAGCAAGAGTTTACTCACTGATGGAAGGATGAGAAGCGAGATGAATGCGACTGCAGCAAGGCCGGGATTTCCTGCAAAGATGAATCGTGCAAAGAGAATTCCGAGTACGGAATACGCTGCGCCGATCATGAATGCAGCAAGTGGTCGCCGTTCAAGCCAATGAACCCTGATGAGTTGCTCAAAAACCATGCACAATCACTTCTTTTTGGCTGTTAAAAATTATAAAACAAAATAAAAAATAAAATAATTTTATTATCTTCAGATGGGTTCGCCAAACTCATCAAAGGCTTCCTGAGGCGCGCAGGATGATTTATCCTGGCATCCGACAGGACATTTTTGTTTAACGCCCCAACTCACAGTACAGGTATTTGGATCAACCGTAGCAGTTAGGATCTTTCCACCTTCACACTTGTCAGCTGGAATAGTGGCGTTAGAATAGCCTATCCAACATACACACGCACTCTTTCCATCAGGACAAAACTTTCCACTCGGGCAAGCAATAACCCTGGTTGCGTTTGTGCAATCTGAAAACTGGCTTACTGTCTTTATGAGGTTTCCATTTACGCAAGTTTGAACGCTACTAAGATTACACTTTGGCGGCACAGGAAGTTTAATGGGATCTTTTGGCGGCGCGGGAAGTTTAATGGGCGGATTAGCAAGCGCAGAGTAAGCGCGCTGTGGTGCTGGTTGCGCGAACCTATAATACGCCTGACCTGCACTGCTGGTTTGACCGTCCAACTGAGCAAGTCCACCGCCACCTCCTCTATTACTGCTTCCAACAGCAAGCACTAGCAGGACAATTCCCGTAATCGCTACAGCCGCAACAATCGCGGTAATAAAAAGTCCAGTGTTATCTTTTTCTACCATGCTGTTCTACCCACCTTTTCACTCTAAAACAAAATAAAAAAATAAAATGATTTTATAGCAAATCGATTAAATCTATGAACTTTTGAATCGATTTGCTAATAAGCAAGTTCAGTCGACAGAGATACTCTAAGCAGTTCACTTAAAGTTCCAGTATTTACTGAACTTGCTATATTATCTTCAGATGGGTTCGCCAAACTCATCCAATTGTGGTTGTTCTGTTTGTGGGAATACACACCCACTGGCACCATCGGGACATACCGTTCCAGGCCGACATTGGTAGGAAAGCCAGCCGTCTACATCACACCAATTCGTGTTCCACACCGGCGACATTAGCGTTCCATTTTCACATTTACTTAGAGGCGGGGATCCTGGACAAACGCACTCGCTTCCGCCTGGCGGGCACACCTGCTTCGGAAGGCAAGGCACCGAAGTCTCGGCCGTGACGCACATCTCATTAATACTCATCACGCGCGTTGAGTTTCCCTCTTCAGAACACGTTACCCAGGTCGCCGGGGTACAGGACGCCTGCTGAGTCGGAAATTCCTCAGATACATCTGTCTGTACTGCTTCCCTTAACGCCTGCCCTGAACTACTGGCCGTTTTACCGCGCAATTGCACGAGTCCTCCACCCGCAGTTTTACTGTCGTTTGCAACAGCAAGCAACGCCATTACAATTCCCGTAATCGCTACAGCAGCAACAATCGCGGTAACAACAAGTCCTGTGTTATCTTTTCCTTCCATGTTTGTTTCACCTCTTTTTTTACTCTTTCAGTTCTTTTTTCAAATTTTACATCCGTCCATGCTCCTATTTAGACTGATTAACGGGCGTGGAGGAAGCACCCGCCGATGCTGGTTTCGCACGCACGGAGTAAGCGCCTGCCGATGCTGGTTTCGCAAACCTATTATAATACGCCTGACCTGAACCACTGGCCGTTTTACCGCGCAATTGCACGAGTCCGCCACCCGCAGTTCCGCTCTTGTTTCCAACAGCTGGCGCAGAGAAAGCGCGCGCCGATGCTGGTTGCGCGAACTTATAAAACGCCTGACCTGCACTGCTGGTTTGACTGTCCAACTGAGTAAGTCCTCCACCCGCAGTTGTTTTGCTGCCATTTGCAACAACGAGCAACATCATTACAATTCCAGTGACCGCTACAGCAGCAACAATCGCGGTAATAAAAAGTCCAGTGTTATCTTTTTCTACCATCCTGTTTCACCTCTTTTCTACTCTTTCAGTCCTTTTTTCATTCAATAACCAATATACCAATATATTAATTACATCCGTCCATGCTCCTATTACATCCTCGAGGACAATCTTTGACGAACTCGCGCGACGCGGGCGCACACGTGCCTGTGGTATTCTTCATCTGTTTTTGTTGATACAATTTTCTGTTCTGGCAGGTGAATTTTGCAAGACACGAAGAGACGCACCGAGAGCCATCTGAATCACAAGTCATACCCGGAGGACAGTTGCGTGCATACTCTGCAACATCGGTCGTGGGAGTGCATACCCCCGAATCTGCTTTCTTTTGTGGCTGCTGGTATAGCTTGTCATTCTGGCAGGAAGTTTTGGGAGGACAGCCAGCCAGTGCTGCAAGCGCATCTGCTGCTTGTCCAGCCATATTAGCTCGCCGAGATGCGTATTCGGCCGGCTTTGACTTATCTATTTGAGTTAAATTCTGCTGTGTTAAATTCGTTGGAGTTAAATTCTGCTGTGTTGAATCTGTTTGAGTTGAATCTATTCGAGACCGTAATATAAGCCGAGCATCTTTTCCGGTGATGAACGATCGATAAAGTGCTTTCCCGGCCAGGCTGTTCGCCTCGTTTGCGGAAAGAGCAGGATTTTCTGCAACAAGCTCAAGTGCGAGGTCGCTTTGGCTCAAAGTTGTTTTGCCGGATTGCGCTGCGGTGATCTGCCGTGGTTGTGCTGGCCCTAAAACAACGGCAAGAAGAGCAACAATTAGAACAAAAACACTGATGACAAGAATATACGCGATGCTAAAGTCGCGCTCGTATTGTTTATGCGGCTTTTTCATGCTAACCTCTTTTAGGCTTTTGTACAAAAGCAATCCACTTGTTTTGGGAAGAATGATATATAAAACTTTCGCCAGCCAGCAGAGGGGCCAAAAGGAGATTTTACGAAAAACACAGGAAGAATTTTTATTTTTAACAGAAATATTTATAAGTGGTACTGAATTATGTAAAAATATGCCGCGTAGACAAGAACCAGACCTGGAAACAGAAGATGAGTTTCCTTCTGAGCCTATTGAAAAAGACACTGCAGAATCTTCATTGCAGAAGAATATAGTAAAGCTTGATAACAAAGATAAAGAGATTATTTGTCTTCTAAATGAACACGCGCGTATGACATCAAAGGCGCTCGGGCAGCAGGTAGGCATTTCGCGCGAAGTTGCGGATTACCGCATCAAGCGATTGACGAAAAATAATCTCATCCGCAATTTCATCACAATCGTTAATGACACAAAGTTAGGATACGAATCATATGTTATGCTTCTGGAACTACAAAACTATGCGCCTGAAGATGAAGAGAGAATAATCACGTTTCTGAAGAATCACCCGTTCACGAAGTGGGTGCTCAAGTGCGGTGGTGATTGGGACATTCAAGTTACAATCATTGCGAAGGACAAGCGGCAGTTGGCGAGTATCCTTGACGAGATCGATAATTTCTGCGGCAATTCGCTGCGCCGGTACGATCTGGTGATGGTCGTGAATTTAATCAAAGCAGAGAATCTGGCGTTCATTTTACTGCGGCCGCAGCAAGCAACGCAAAGTGTTCAAAAGATCAGCAAGGAAGAAGAGGCAACTGTCGAGCATGCTGACCTTGACGCAAAGGATCGCTTGTTGCTCAAAGTGGTTTCGGAAGACGCGCGCATGCCGATCGTGCAGATTGCGCAGCAGATTCGCCTCTCAGCCGACGCCACCAACTTGCGCATGAAGAAGCTTGTAAAGCAGGGAGTAATCAAAAAATTTCAGACAGTGATCGATCTTTCAAAACTTAACTACCTGTTATATTCAGTGTTTCTTAAGATCAATAATTACTCGCAGAAGCGCGAGGGCCAGATCCGCACGTTTTTCGCGACAATGCCGAATATCACATATGCAGAGCGCATCATCGGAAATTGGGATGCGCGTATTCAGATATCGTGCTCAACCGTGCAGGAGTTTGAACGCATCCAAAAACAGATACGGGAATTTCTCAAAGTAGATCTTAAGTATATCGATTCAGCATTAATGTTGAAGGAATACAAGCGAGTGTCATATCCAAAGGGGTTGGAAGAAACTTAAACAAAAAGTGGTATTTGTTTAGCTCTTATGCTCACAGCGCCGCTCACGACGCTCACCATTTCCAGTCTTATTTACTTGATATGAGCTTGTGTTTTGTGAATAATCATTCCTGCGCCGCCAGACATCCTCAAAATCATTCCGTATGATGTGATTATAACGCGGGTGACCGCAGCGAAGCGAAGGTCGCCCGATCTTGCCAGCGTAGATTTACGCTGTGGGAGGTCAGATGTCCCAGGAATGATTATGAGATAACCTAACAATCCCGTGTCATTACGTTAGAACATTCAACTGCACAGTCTTGCCTCCGCTCGCAGGTCGGTGGCGGCGCTGTGAGAGTGATTAGCTAAACAAATACAAAAAGTGTAAAAACTTTTTCCATACATTGATATACGTTTGAAAAAAAGAGGCACCATGTATGCTCAGCTGTTTAAACTTCTTGCGGCGCTTGCAGTGCTGTGGTTCAGTTCTGAAATACTGATCCATTCAAGCAAAATTCTCGCCGCACGGTTCAAGATCTCAGAGACATTCATCGGATTGACTATCCTTTCGATCGGGACTACGCTGCCAGAACTTGCGACGCACATTATTGCCAGCATTCACATCCTGCAGGGAGATGCTGTCTCAGGGGTCGCACTTGGGGCAAATATCGGTTCGAACATGTTCCAGATCACGCTGATTCTGGGCCTTGTCGGTTTGCTGATGACAATTCGCAGCACACGTAATTTTCTCGAGACCGATTATGTAGCGATGCTGATGAGCATCGTCCTCGTTTTCACGTATGGTCTTGACGGCAGGATATCGCGTGCAGAAGGGCTTGTGCTTGCTGCCTTGTACATGCTGTACTTGTGGTATTTGGGGCAGATTGAACATTTCGTCGACAAGATTGAGCACCGCGCCAACAGGGATG
>JACRKM010000007.1 GCA_016219765.1 Candidatus Woesearchaeota archaeon | reverse complement strand
GCAATACAAAGACATCGGAACGCCATTTCGGCATCTCACGCAGGAAGAAGAGAAGATCTTCCAGGGAAATCTTGACGCCATCCATAACTACTTCATTTTGGAAGTTGCCAAGAACCGCAATCTGGACGTCGAACAGACGCGGAAACTCGCCAACGGTCTCTTCTATCTCGGAGCGCAGGCCAAGGACCTGGGTCTTGTTGACGAGCTTGGCGGCAAGGACGAAGCGGTAGCATATCTTGAACGCACACTCAACACAACGATAACGCTTGCGAAATTTGAGAAGCCGAAGACGCTTGCAGAACTTCTTACCGAAGTGGCGAGCAGGCAAAGCTTCTTTGTGGGAGAAGGCATCGCGAGCGGATTTGTTAAGCAGCAAGCGGTGCCGGCATCAGATGTGACAGTCCGCACTTGAGCGCACAATGCTCTTGAGCAAACAATGCGCAATACAATGCTTTGAAAGTACAATGCTTTTTTATTCAGGTTCACATGCATCCCCGACGAAGAATACCATTTTTTAATCCAGCGAATATCCTCTCCCTTCTTCGAATCCCTCTTGCGTTTGCAGTAATAGCCGTGTATCCGAGTCCTTTTTGGGCTGCTGTTTTTCTGTCACTGGCCGCTCTCAGTGACTGGCTGGACGGTGTTGTTGCACGCAGGATGAAATTAGAGAATCCTGTTGGCGCAATGATTGATCCTATTTGCGACAAAATCTTTGTGGCAATCCTGCTGATCTTTTTTTACCTGACAAACATAATCGACACGACGTTTCTTGTTATTTTCTTTTTACGCGACATCTATTTGCTTGCAGGTTTTCTTGTCCTGGGCTTTGCGCTATCGTTCGATTATCGCAGATCGCGTCTAGAATACAAGGCCCGCGTGCCTGGAAAAGTAGTTACGATTGTGCAGTTTTGTATACTTTTTGCAGTTGTCGCACAGCTTCCATATAGCTGGTGGCTTATGTATGTTCTGGTAGGAGCGTCGGTTGTAGCGATCATAGATTATACGCGGCATGCAGTTAAACAGCTACGGAAGAAGAAACTGTTGTAAAGGAAGAAGAAACTCTGGTGTGAATGTTCCTGCATTAATTACGGCACCATCAATAACGGTATTAATGCTGCATTCTTTATACATCTTTTACACATCCAGATTCAACACTTGGTGCGCGTTTTGCATGATGAAATCCCTGCGAGGCTCTACCTGATCACCCATAAGAATAGTGAATATCTTGTCGGCTTCCACCGCGTCTTCGATCGTAATCTTCCTGAGTTGGCGCACTGCCGGGTCAAGTGTTGTCTCCCACAACTGCTGCGGATTCATCTCACCAAGGCCCTTGTATCGCTGAACCACAACACCTTCGCCGCCATATTCCTTCACAGCAGTGTCCCGCTCTTGATCTGAGTAGACATACTTAAACGACTTGCCTTTTGCGATACGATAAAGCGGAGGCCGGGCAAGATAAACCATGCCCGCATCAATCAATGGCCGCATGTAGCGAAAGAAAAAGGTCAATAGCAGAGTAGATATGTGTGAACCATCGACGTCCGCATCTGTCATGATGATAATCTTATGATAGCGGACCTTGGAAATATCAAATTCGTCGCCTATTCCACAGCCGAGCGCCGTAACCAGTGTCGTGATAACTTGATTCTCGTAGATCTTGTTCAGGCGGGATTTTTCAACATTGAGGATCTTACCTCGCAAGGGAAGGATCGCCTGAAATAGCCTGCTTCGCCCTTGCTTTGCAGAACCACCTGCTGAATCCCCCTCGACGACAAAAATCTCACTTTTCGCGGGATCACGCTCCTGGCAGTCTGCAAGCTTTCCCGGAAGACCGCCCGAACTCAATGCGCCTTTTCGACGTGTCAATTCCCGCGCTTTGCGAGCCGCTTCACGCGCTTTTGCAGCCTGCGTCGCTTTCTCGATGATCAGCCGCGCCATCTGCGGGTTCTCTTCAAGGAAGGTATCAAGGCCAGCGGACACCAGCGATTCAACAATTCCTTTGACCTCGGAGTTGCCAAGCTTTGCTTTTGTTTGGCCTTCAAACTGTGGATCTGGCATCTTCACCGAGACAACTGCGGTGAGACCTTCACGGACATCTTCACTTGTAAGCTTGACCTCGGACTCGATCTTACTCTTTTCAGCATACTTGTTAAACGTCTTAGTAAGCGCTGCCTTAAACCCGACAAGATGCGTGCCGCCCTCGACTGTGTTGATATTATTTACAAAGGCAAATACATTCTCATTGTACCCGTCGTTATACTGCAGTGCGATCTCAAGAATGTACCGGTCCTTCTGTTTCTCAAAATACACTGCCGGGTGCAGTGGATTCTTATTCTTGTTGAGGTATTCAACAAATTGGACAATGCCGCCCTCGTAATTGAATGAATGCTCTTTACCGTCGGGACGTTCATCCCTGATATCGATGGTCAAGCCACGGTTGAGAAATGCAAGCTCGCGCATGCGAGACGCGATGGTTTCAAACTGAAACTCGACTGTCTCGAGAATCGAATTATCGGGCCAGAACCGCACGAGAGTTCCGCGTCTGCCCGTTGTCCCTGCGACCTTCAGTTCACCTGGTTCGCCCAAGGTGTAGTCTTGATGGTAGATTTTTCCATCCCTGAAAACTTCAACAATAAGTTTTTTTGAAAGAGCGTTGACTACAGAAATGCCTACGCCGTGCAACCCTCCGGCGATC
>JACRKM010000011.1 GCA_016219765.1 Candidatus Woesearchaeota archaeon | reverse complement strand
TTTACGCTGCAGGGAAACCTGTCGTGCGTCGACGAATGACCGGGTTCCCTCAAAATAATTTAGTTTGTATATATAGTAGGTGACCGAAGGTCGCCTGATGTTGCCGGCGTGGATTTATGCTGCAGGGATGTCGCGCGTCCAAGGGTTGATTTATTTACAATCACATTTGCAACAACCAATCAATAAATTTGTGCCGGTGGCGGAAATTGTGCTGGTCATGCTATTCGTGATACTAATTACAGCTAAACAAATACAGTTCTTTTATCGTGTGTATTCAGCAGCGTTTCTGGGTTCTTTAATCTATCATCAAAACACGTGAAGAATGATAAAAAACACCACTTTCAAGTGATAAATAATAGAAATATTTAAATAGTGGAGCAAAAGTCAATCTATAAGCGGCAAAACCTTCTAAACGATAGGATAAGAGGTTTTAAGCAGTGCAGGGGTTAATGGATACTGCCTGAGCCGGATAATACACGCTCATTTGAGAACGATTTGAGAACTGGACTCGGATGGATAAAGACAAGACGCCCACGATAGAGCAAAACACTTCCCTTGTTGGGGGTGGACTGAAAGGACAGGACTCCTATCACCTTCTTAATCCTCTTGACGAAAAGGGGCGACGGACGTATAGGGCGGTGAGCAGTGCCACAAACCTGGAATGTGTCGTGAAACTCTACACGCCGGGCAGCTGGCCAGGCGTTAGCGATGCAAGTAGGCAAGATTGTTTTTTACGCGAAAAAACCATCCAAGAGATCCTTGCAGAAGCGGAGCGTCATCAGAATATACTCTACACGACCGACATACAGAACCAAGGTAAGTACTGCTTTGTAGTTTTCCCGTATCTTCGTGGAGGCGACCTTTGGACAGCGTCCGGAGTTTTGGGCCCGCTTGAACCACGCCAGTCAGTGCAGGTCGTGGCCGGCATCTGCGACGGGCTTGACCACCTTCATCGTCTTGGAGTCGTGCACCGCGACATGAAGCCCGATAATGTACTCCTGCATATCAGCGATCCTGCTGTTGCCTCAGTAAGAAACGCACTTAAATCAGGCACACTCGTGCCGATCATGTCTGACTTTGAATTTGCGCTGCATGAGCGGACGCGCACCTACGACCATGGAATGCGCGGTATCTTAGGCACTGCACAGTACATATCGCCTGAGATGTGGAAACGGCTCGCTGTCGACTGCCGATCAGACATCTACGGTGCAGGAATCATATTTTTTGAGATCCTAACAGGGCATTATCCTTTCGTTCGGTCGGGCGGTGATCCTAATTTTATGCGACTACACCTGAAGGCTTCGATGCGCGATCCGCGCCGCTTCAACAGAAAGATTACGCCCGGCATGTGTACGGTGCTTGAAAAGGCAATAGCAAAGGATCCAGATCAGAGATATCAAACTGTGCGGCAGTTGAAGGACGACTACCTCAACGCCGTCGAGATGAAAACGAATTCGTGAGGAACAAAACCGTGGCCTCCTTCTTTTCTCCGGACAACGTGATTGCACTTGGTCTCGCGTTGCTCATCATCGTACTTTTGCTGCGCATCTGGCTAGAAAGCAAGGGATACTTCAAGCATAACCAGGCGAATGTCGTACCGTTCATCATCATCGCGATCATCTTTTTGCTGTTGTACCCGGCAGTGCTGCGTATCGCTTCATTCACGTTTCCATTCCTTGCACTGATCGGAATTGCACTGATGTTTTTGATGTTCTTCGCGTACTCTGCAATGGGAATGGATAATAAAGGAATAACAGGCATACTGCGGCTTCCTTCAGTGAAATTCGTGTTGAAGATATGCGTTGTAGTGATCGTCGCGATCGCTGCAGGGATGGTATTCGGTGAGCAACTCTTGCAAGAGAAAAGCATTTCGTTCTCGGAAGGCGTCTTTCCTGCGCAGCAAGAAGAGAAAGGCATGGATTTTTCATTCCTATTCACATCGCAAGCGCTTGGATTGCTGTTTGTGCTCAGCGTTGTTGGAATCGCGTTTTTTTACGTGTCAAGATGACAAGTGTTTGAATCAACAAAGAAAGTGCTCATAATAAAAGCATAATAAATATTGGCAAAGAATTGGATAAGGTGAAAAACATGGCAAAACTCGAAACGATCATCAATGAAGAAAAACTCGAGCAATGGTGCGAGCGCCTGCCACAATGCAGGAGTTTTCTGGAGAACTTCTTCATGACGTGCGGTCCGTATCCGCGCGCGGTGAATTATTTCAATTACAGACTTGATATCGTCGGATATATTGAAGTGCATCCTTCATGGGCGCAGTATGCTGACAACCTTATTGAGGCCTTCGATGATATCTCGAAGGACGCCAAGGAATTCATGTGAAATGCGGCAGCAGCAGCAGCATCGCGAATATTGGGCGTTTCCTCGGGGTAGTAGCAGCGGAGCCGCGAGAGAGTGATATAGTGCACGAAGCGCAACGCGAAAAATCTCAGGGTCATTACCGAACGAACGGTAGAACTGGTCCGACAATGGAAGAGTTACTCGAAGATGCAAGAGAGTTTGTTCCAACCGTGGCATGGTCTACTTTTGAACGAAAAGTAAAAGCAAGATATCAGTGAAATAATGGGGTTGCAACCCTGTATTTCGCTTCGCTTTTCGGTTCATAGAAAGTTGTTCCAGTAGGTGTCGGTGTATTCGATTGCAGTGAATTCGACAAGTGGTTTGTAGCTGCTCAGGGTCTTTTCTTCGAGTCTTACAGCATCCGCCTTGCTTAATGCATCGAGATATGTTTGGCGGTTTTTCTTGCGTATTATTGCAGGGGGGTATTGTGCATAAAGAAGTATTGCGTTCATTAACATTCTGCCGGTTCTTCCGTTTCCATCAAAGAATGGGTGTATTTTCTCGAATTTGTGATGGAAAATGCTGGCGAGAACAAAAGGATGCAAGGTTTGCCTGTTATCATTGTACCATTTCAGTAATAAACCCATGTCCGTTCTGACATACGGTGCGGGCGTTGCTTTGAAACGTGCGTGAATGACACGAACATCGCCGGTGCGATAACCGAGTCGGGAATCAATATTTTGCATCAATTCCTGATGAAGCTGCATAATGGCGTCGTGTGTAAGCTCGCATGGATTTTCAAAGAGTCTGAAAAAGACGCGTTCGGTGTTCTGAATGTCATAGACTTCGCGCAAAGTTCTGTTTTTCGGCGTGATTTGCTCAATAAGCAGTTTGGCAGCCTCTTTAATCGTAATAGTATTGCCCTCAATAGACGTCGTATTGAACGCGAATTCAATGGCAAAATTCTTGAGTTGTTCTTCGCGTGTTCGTGGATCGCGTTTTTGCACGACTTTCTGCCAGTGCAAGCGGCAGGCCTCGACGTGTTCAAGAATGTCCTGGGACAGATATGGTGTTTGCTTGAGCTTTAACTTTTTTGCATGTTCGAAAAAGGTGTTTGATTCGAGAAATTTCGTGATGGTTCTATATGCGGTTCTGACTGTTTTTGCGGGAAGCTTGTCGAGGGCTTTGCGTGTTTCTTCAAGGGTGCTTCCGAGATAGGCAACATCTTTTGCGACGATTTTGTTGCCTTTTCGTTTCGAGACGCGAAGGTAATAATACTCCTTTGTGCCTGCTTTTTTCTTGTAAATGTACGCCATGCTACTACAAAGACGCAGGAAGTATATAAACCTTACCCTCTACATTAAGATATTAATTTGTAGAGGGTAACGCAAATGATGTGTTTGTATATAGCGTAAATACAGGAACTGGTCCAACAATGGATGAATTGCTTGCAGATGCAAAAGATTTTGTTGCGCCTGCCGCATGGCCTGCTTTTGAAGAAAAAGTAAAAGCAAGATACTACTAATTTTTTCAGTTACTTTATCTCAACTAGCTCATTCATCCTCTCGATGAATTTCTGTGCGTGATGCAGGTAGGTGTCGTATTCCTGCCCGCTAATCTCTTTGATCTCGCGGTGCGTGATCATTTTTTGCAGCTTGTAGAACTCACGCATTATCTGTACGTACTCACGATCAAGAAGGTTCCTTTTCACAAGCTTATCCTCCATCAGATCAGCAACGTGTTCAGGACTTGGCGGGACTTCGCCCATCCGCATCAGCACTGCGTGTGCCGAGTCGATGACTGCCCAGTACAGGTCAAGCGCCGCCTGCAGGATATGCCACTTCGAGTTGTGGATCGTGACCGGCGCGCGGGTAAAATAATTCCAGATAGATTCTTCACTTGGCCTGATCCGGCCTTGCCGCAGCAGCACCTGCAATGGATCAAAGAGACTGTTGTCGATGAGTGATACTCCATCACGCAGGATGTTTATTACGATGGGATCTCCTGCGCGCACGTATTCCCAGAATGCGGTCAATTTCAGGCTTGTGATGTGAAGTTTGCGTGATGTCTGTACAACTATCTTGTCTGTAATGACACGGTATGCTTCTACGACCTCTTCATTCATGCGTAATTTCAGGTCATCAACGACTACGAGGACATCGATGTCTCCGACTTCTTTTCGCCCTCGCGGTTTTGCAGCAGAGCCGAAGAGTGCAGTGCACGCGACGAATCTGCCGAATTCCTTGTACATCTCTTGAGAGAATTTGTAGGCGATATCGTACTCTTCTTTGAGGTACTTTTCGATATTTGGGTTGCGATAGGTAGGAATGTCAAACTTCATGGATATCCCAAGATAGCACTAAAGCTATAGATCGTCTCTACACGCCCCAAAATCTAAACCGGGTAGGCAAACAGTGAAGTGCGTTTATAAATATTATTCACTATCACGAAATGGTGCAAGAACACTAAACGGCAGGTCTTACTTATAGTATAAAACACCAGCATCCAAAAGATTAAAAACTCTGCTGCAAACGCAACGGCATGGCAGAAGAAACAGCATCGCCCAGCATTTCAATCATTGTTCCGACCTACAATGAAGCAAAAAATATCCAGAAGCTTCTACGGCAAGTGCATGCATCAATGAAGCAGTATCCGTACGAGATACTGGTCATGGATGATAATTCTCCGGACAAGACTGCTGCAAAAGCAAAGGAGCTCGCAAACAAAATTCCAGTAAGGCCGATTGTGAGAAAGAAAGATCGCGGCCTTGCGAAATCAGTAGTAGATGGATTTAAACACGCAAGAGGCAATCTGCTGATCGTGATGGATGCTGATCTGTCTCATCCTCCGCAGATTCTTCCAAAATTGATTGAGAAACAAAAAAGGTCCAAAGCAGACATTGTCGTGGCATCACGCCTCATTCCAGGAGGCGGCACGGAAAACTGGCCGCGCTCACGCAAGTTAACATCGTATGTTGAAGGGGTTCTTGCAAGGCCGCTCACGCAAATCAAGGATCCGATGTCAGGATTTTTTCTATTCAATAAGAATGTCATACACA
>JACRKM010000058.1 GCA_016219765.1 Candidatus Woesearchaeota archaeon | reverse complement strand
CTCAGCATCAGGTGAAGTATAACTCTGGTTGCAATAAATACACCGTTAGTGTGACAGTTGTTGACAAGGACGGCGTAACTGTGAAAAAGAATAAAGAAGTGATCCAGGATTGTTAATGTTGAAAGCATATTGCATACATTATATAACTTACTGAATGCTCATGACAAATGAAATCAAAAACTGGTTTTGTTGCTTCAAGCAAAGCGCAGATGACTGTATTCGTCATCATTGGCATCTTGATTCTTTTCACGTTTGTTTCGCTGCAGATGTTGACGCGTCAGACTGCGCAAGTCCAGTTGCGCGAATCAACACAGAAGTTAATTGCCGATATTCTTAAGAGCGGCGCACTGCCGTATTATGTGAACACGTGTCTTGATCGCTCTCTAAAGGAAGGCATTGTTCTTGCGGGTCAGCAGGGGGGCAACATCTATAGTTTTCAGAACGGTTCTGTTGCATTGCCGTCGAACTATTTGCCGATGAGCGGCATTTTGAATAGCCAGCCAATTTCGGTGCAGGTCGCGTACGGCATTTCGATGCCTCCGCTCGTGAACGACACGATTTATCCATTTCCTCCGGGATATCCTGGTGGTGCAGGCAAATCACAGCAGGTGCCGAAGCTTGATTGGAAGAATTTTGGTCGTTTTGGTGATGTAACATTGAGAAGGCTGTGTGACGCGAATGGCGCGAATAAGCCTTATGCTGTAGGGACTTTTGGAGGTTTCACGCCGATATGTTTGAATAATATGTATGATGATGTCGAGAGCACTCAGTGGCAGTTGGAGCAGTTCATTAAGAAGCGCTTGGATGACTGCGTGAACTGGAGCGCGATCGCGCAGGAGACCGCGTATAATGTGACGAGTCTGGATGAGCCGAATGTTACGCTTCGTTTAGGGGATGTTGATGTATGGGTCGATGCATTTTACCCGATACGTGTGAAAGTTGGCGGCCGCGAGCCTGTTACAACTGTTGCGGATTTTCATGCGCGAGAGCCTGTGCGGTTGAAGCACTTAGTTGAGCTTGCGTCGTTCATGTCGATTTATGATAGTTACTCCCTGAACTGGAATATTTCTGAACACACGATGAAGTTGCCATTTTGGGATTCTTTTATGTCATTGAAGGTGTTTAATTACCCATTGCCTGGCGTGTGGCATGATGTGGTGGAGATACAGGATGATGCATCGCAGATCGATGGCCAGCCGTATATGTATCGTTTTATCCGTGAGAATCGTTATCCTGTGTTGGATTATATTCATGAGGTGTCAGAGAATCAGACGTTTGATATCATAACTATCGAGAATAACACGATCTGGATCATGCCAAATCCTGACTGGTCGAAGATTTACGATCCAGATGAGGATAATCTGATGTATGATTTTACTGGCTGGAAGGAGACTTGTGATGAGCCATTTGATTTTGTGAATGGACTCAATGTCTACACTTGCTCTAATGAGGTGCGGCGGCCAGAGGAATTCCTGCCGCAGAGTGTGCGCAACCCCGGCGATTGGACGAATTCTAAGCCTTACCAGGACTCACAGCGCAATGCCTCGATTGTGACGAGTCATTCTGACATCGGTCTGCATAATGTGACTGTGTGGGTGTGCGATGAAGAAGGCTTGTGTGATTACCAGGTCGTCAGGATTATGGTGTATGATATTCCGGAGCTGCACTTTGATGCGCCTGCGGTGTATAGTGATATGCCTACTTTTTCTGCTTCTGTCGAGGATCCGTTCAGGTTTGATGCGTCCGGAACGACGACGTATTTCTCGCCGCTTGTTACATACGTCTTCACTGATAAGACCGAGCCTTTTGAGATGTTTACTACGCACCCGTTCACTATCCTTGAAATTCCTGGTGTTCCTTACAATATTAGTAACATTGTTGATTTTAATTTTAGCAAGGCGGCGCTGGGGCTTGAAAAGAGCAAGAAACACCAGATTGAGTTTACGGTTTCGCCGGCGCTTCCGCCTCCGTTGAGTAAGGAGATTACTGTTTATCAGTGTTTGCCGCATCGTAATTTGCAGTCTTTTGCGTGGCCGTACAATTCGGTAGATTCTTTTGATGCGGATCATACGTGCTGTTCAGATGGTACTGGTGAGTTTGGGACAGATAAGCTGCTTTATCCGTGGGGTTCGTATTTGCCGGCTGATGTGACTTGTTATTCTGCGATGCCGTCGATTGGTGTGTTTTCTTCGTTTAAGGGCGAGAATGTTGGTTTGGTGTCGAATGCGGTGATTGCTGATAATGGGGCAACGTATGCGCCTACGGAGACGAGTTTGGCTACGTATTGGAATGATGTTTTTGTTCGTATTTTTGACCGTAAGTGTTCGGGTGATCGTGGTAATGTGTGTACTGGTGTTGGGACTGATACGCGTTATGTTGTGCAGGCGTGCACTCCGGATAAAAATACTAAGGAGGGTGATGTGGAGTTTTGCAGTGGGCCGAGTGATGTTGCGTTGCAGGCTGTGCAGGTGTTGTCGTTGTCAAAAGCGCTTCCGCCGGGTTGCCTTTCCGGGCAGGTTGCAGTTAATGGTAAATGTTATGGCATGAGTGGTGGCGTGAATACTGGTTGTGCAAAGTATGGTCCTGGTGATTCGTTCGAGAAGAACTTTGGGCCTCTTGGGCTGGATAACAAGCGTATGCGTTTTGATGGCAAGCCCGCGACGGGTGTCTGTAATGAGGGGCCGCGGTGTACGAATGGGAAAGAATTCAAGCATGGTACTGGTAATAAGTTGTCGAATGCGCAGTGCAGTGGTGATGATGCTGGTTGTTCGAAGGTGAATGTGTTTTTGGATTGTGATGTGTTGTTTTCTGATTGTAAGGATTTGAAGAAGGATACGAATCGGTACGTGGCGTATAAGAAAAGGTGTGATGTGAGTGAAGGCGGTGTTGGTGATTGTGTGGAGTCTAGTGAAGGATCGTATCTTGTGAATGTTGATGATGATGCAGCTGCTTGCGCGAAGTGTGCTTTGCAGGGAAAGGTTGGGAAGGGTTTGAAGCTTCCTGGAGATCAACTTAGCTGTTGTGGTGATGACAAGGGTGAAGGAGGATTTCCGTATAAGCGTGTCGTGAATGGTGCAACGAACAAAGTAAATGATTATCCCGGAGGCGCTCCCTTCTTGTTAACATTTTCACCGACAAAAACAGAAACGGCTTGTGATGATGCCGGAAGCAGCGACACGAGTACACCGCTCAACACCATGAAGACAGTGAAGGATTACTGGATAGATAATGATTGTGATGGGAAGAAGAATTGCGAAGATAATGATTGCATAAAGAAGACCGGACCTTCAGGCGGAAGCTGCTGCGCCGTGGCTGGGGATTGTAGTGCTGTTCTGCCGGGATCCGTGTGCGGAACGAATCTGGAATGTGATTGTAAGGTGAAGGCTACAACGTTTCCTTCAGCAATAGTTAGTGCTCTTGGTTCAATATCTGGTTGTTTAGCGAGTCTTTCAGAAGCGCCTCTTGAACAGAACATCTTAAGATTTAATGGATTAGGTGGTTCAAGCCACAAATTTACTATTTCATTCGAGGAATATGGTGGAATAAAGTGCAAAGAGAGCACAATAACAATTAGGGCGTCTCCGATGACTATTATTCCTGGCGGAGAATCTTTCTCTTCAGGTACTAAAACAGTCAATGGGTTAACAGATCCTTTTTACGTTCTTTTTCAAACGTCCGGTCCAACTGACTGTAAATACACTCTCACAATTACTTAAGTGGGTGTGAAGAGTGGTACGTGTCGGTGGTCTGAGAATCACAGATTAGGATTTCATGATTGATTTTCTAACTCTTTCTTTCTTTTTTGGAGTGTTTCAATGATTTTTTTTGCTTCTTCTTTTGAAGGAGGTTTGATTCCAGAAGGGACATCTGGGTATCCTATGGGAAATAAGGGACCGAAGGCACTGAACACGCTTTCATGAACGAGCGTGTGCGCAACGCAACGATCGTATAATTCTTTGGCTTTTTTTCTTAGATAGGTTTCATCCTCTCCTCGGAGGTATGCTCTGTAGAGTGGAATTAACTCCTTGATTATGGCGATTTCCAGTTCCTTCATTTTGTCACCCAGGCACTTAGGATTTTATGGAATTATTTTCTTAAACCCCAATTGCTCTGCACCTAAAGCAGCCATTGATGCATCGTAACCACCGATTTTATCTTGTAAAACTTTTCGGTCATAGCTGTAGATTCTTCCTTCAGTAATTGTAGTCCTGTCTGGACCATGTAAGTGGAGCTGTGTTCCAGTTTCTGGTAAGTCGTATGCCATCTGAAAGGGCTGTGCTGTTTGTAGACTGCATCGTTCAGGCCCTGCATTTTCTTGTGCTGCTCTGTATAAATCTTGTATTAGTGAATCGTCAATTTCTTGTTGATAAGTGGTTGGTGCTGTTGCAATACCGTCTATTGAGGTTCTATGAAATTGTTGGGCGAAGGGTGATGTGCTTTGTGGACTGAATGGCTCTGCTGTGTCAATTAGTTGTTGTTCTAAAGTGGGGTTACTATATATTAGTTCCTGATCGTAGAATGATGGCATTTCGTGCTTTGTTGATGTAGGCGTCGTATCTTGCATCGGGTCATGTGTGAAGTCGTCGATTGATTGTGCGAGAGTTTGCTCTGGTAAATGGCTGGTTTGCGGTTGATCTAAATCCGCGATTCTTGGATTCATGGTCTTTGGTTCAAGAAGAGGATTGAGTGGTGATAGATCTGGCATTGGAGCGTGTCGTTGGAGTTTTTGTTGGAGGGTTTCTTGTTCGATTTCTGCTTCCAATTTCCTTTCCAGGAATGTTTTTTCTTGGAGGTGTATTGGTATGAATTCGTGGGATGATTGTGCTGGTTTGATTTTTGGTTCGGGAATGAGTGGGAGTTCAGGCAGTTGAGGCGGAAGGTCTCCTTGGAACGCGTCAAGAGGAGGGTCTATTGGTGGGATGTGCGGTGCGTGTTTGTCGATGTATGTGAACGGCTCGATTGTTTGCGGTGTTGTTGGTTGATGATGAAGTGGTGTTTTGAAATCGTTTGGTTCGTGAAGTTCTGGTGGTTGGATGGGGTCATGGATTTGGAATATTTTCGGGTTGTATTTCAGCGGTGGAGTGTTGTCTGTGAAGTCGTCGTGGAGTCTTGTGCGTCTGATGTGTGTGTTGAATTCGTAATCGTTTGTGATTGTCTCGAACGTTGAGTGTCGGGATGTTAAGAAAGGCGGTTCGATTTCGGGGGCGCGATGGAACTTGATGGGTTTGTCTAAGGTTTGGTCTTCGAATTTTTTATACGGTCTTGATGTCCTAGTGTTCTGGTCGTCAAACAATGTGGGAAATACCTTTGGGTATCGGTAATGGTCGAGTGCAGGATTGTCAAAAGCTTGTGACCACTTGTGTCCACTTGGTGGTGTGATGAAGTCGGTCGCCAATGGATCAAGCATGAGGCCGTTGTCCATGGCAAACCCGCAAACTCCTGGTTTGTCGTCTAGTGAATTCCACTTTTCTAACAATGGCGGAATCTGAGCCTGCATAGTCGGATCGAGCGCGTACCATGGCGTGAGGAGTTCCGGATCAGGGTTGAGGAGGGGGTCTGGTAGTAGTTCGGATATAATGTTAAGGTCGGCATCTCGATCATCGTTGAATGGTGAATGGGGTGGTTCTGGGATATGCTGCATCGAGAAGTTGTCTTCGTACGTTGTCGAGCGAACGCGTGGTGGGAATTGTTCGAAATAATCAGGGTCGGCTAAACGACCGTATTTTCCATACGGTGCGCGAAATGATGTTTTGTCTTGTAGTGGGTCGAGCGGATAGATTTCATCTAGGAGAGGTTGTTGTGAACGCGGTAGTTTCATTGTCATTTTTGATGGAGTGTCTCCGATGCTAAACGTGTGCCTTCGCATTGGTTCGATCGTTGTGGTCAGATTAGTGAACGGGGCATCAAATGGTGAGCTTTGAAGCGGATGATGCGGTGTCGTGATTCTAATTTGTGGTTGTGCTTCTGGTTCAGGAAGATCGATGTCGTGTTGCAGCGCTATTTGAGAAGTGAACGGTTTAGGAAGGGGCAGTTCACTATCGAGGTCGTATCGATTTCGCCTCGCGCTCATTATTGGATTGAGATCATCGATAGTGCTGAATTCGCATTGTTGGAGTTGGTCGCGTACTGCTGATGGGTCAAGATCGTCGAGTAGCTCACGAGCCGCTAGCGGTTCTTGCAGTTCGGGGAACCGCGTGTCGTTGAGATGATCTGGTAGTGATTGGTGCGGCGTGATGTCTTCGGTGAAGGGTGTGCGTGGAGGTGTGATCGGGTCGTGGACGAGTGTGGGTTTCTGCGCGAAAAAGGGAGGTTCGATGTCTTCGAGTCGTTTGTCGATGGCATGGTGTGTGAGAAGACCGTCCGCAAGGGCGGGATGCATTGTGTCGTCCATTGCGGAGGATGTGTGGCATGGAGTGGTTATCGAGTCATGGAGGGAGTCTTGCATGCGCGGCAGGGTGGGCGTGTCGAGTGGGTCTGGTTTTGGCAGATGATGTGGTTGAGAAGACTGTTTTGGGCGTAACGGGTTGTTGAGTTGCTGAAGCACTTTGAGTGCGTCTGGGTCGAGGTGTGCATCAGCTCCAGTTTCGGAGAGGAGTCGTTCTAAGATGTGGGAATTTATTGTCGTAAATTGTTTGTGCTCTTGTGCTTGTCTTGGTTCGTCTTCTGTGATGGTGGAGGGGAGAAGGTAAAGTCCGTGCGTTTCACTGAAGACAAAACCTTCATCGTCGTGTGTAAGAGTTTTAGACATGGTGTTACAAACCTTTGCAAGTTGCTCCCTCTTTTTGAGTCGTGGCTCACTGTGAAGTATGCGTGTTGCCGACGGTATTTGCTCTGACTACTTAATTTTTCGTCTTATATTCTATATATCTTTACGATTTAATCACACACTTCTTATAACTCGCTTATAAAATAACCCCTCTTGGGTGACGAAACATCGAAAGCTTTAAATAGTACCGAATATCGCGTTTGAAATTCTATTAAGAGGAGGTTGGATTCATGGTTAAAACACTAAAAAATGCATTTTTAGCCCTTTATGCTGTTTCAGCTATAGGTTGTGGTGGCGGCAACGGTAGTAGCCCCGCCGGTAGTGGCGTAGATGGTGGTAGTGCTGGTTCTGCTGGTAATGCTGGCGGGTATGCTGGTTCTGCAGGCTCTGGTGGCGTTGGTGGTTATGATGCTGGCGATTCGGGTGCTGGTGGAGATGGGGATGCTGGATTTGATGCAGGGAATGTTGCGAATGTGACTCCTGGCTCAATTGATGGTTCTTCTGTTACTCCAAAAGATAATTCGAAAGTTAACCTTGGTTCGATTGTGAAGGCAAGTTTTGATGTTCCTTCGCTTCCTGGT
>JACRKM010000057.1 GCA_016219765.1 Candidatus Woesearchaeota archaeon | reverse complement strand
TACTATGTACGCAACGAAGTATATCGGTTTTTTTCTCCGTTATGCAGAAAGACGACATTTGTGGAAGACCCGGACATGACAAAAGAGGAAAAGAGTGAATTTCTTGAGCGTTTTAAGTCCTATGAAGGGGCCGGAGCAGTGCTTCTGGGAGCGGTCAGTGGAAGCTACGGTGAAGGGATTGATCTTCCTGGAAACCTTCTCAATTGTGTTATTATCGTAGGGCTTCCACTGCTGCAGCCAACTCTCGAGACAAAAAAACTCATTGAGTATTATGACAATAAGTTTAGCAAGGGCTGGGACTATGGGTATGTCGGTCCAGCGTTTTCAAAGTGTATCCAGAGCGCCGGCCGATGCATCCGTAGCGAACAAGATCGGGGAGTCATCGTTTTCTTAGACGAGCGGTATGGCTGGGCTAATTACATCAAGCATTTCCCTGCTGATTGGAATTTGAAGGTTACTATGCTCTACATGGATCGTATCAGAGAATTCTACGAAATATCTGCTCATTAGTTTCAGAGAGTCTACCAGATGAAGTATACAAATAGGTGTTTTTATAGCAAAATTAACTGGATCAGTATACTAATTTAGTATACTGGTATACCATTTTCGTATACCAGTATAGAAAAAGGAACATTTTATATATTAGTTTGCTCTTTTCAAGTCAAAGACGATTTGGGTTAAAGTGCTATGACTATCTTGTTTGATCAGTTTCACCTTCCCAAAGATATCTTTGAGATCGTGTTCTCAACTGATCAGCAGGCAATTACGGCGCGAATGTTGGTTAACGAAATCAAGCGAAACGGGGGCAGTCTGGGAAAAACAGAGATGTCGATGTTTGTTAAAATGCTTCACACTGGAACAATAGTAGAAGTGCGAGACAAAAAGGACGCAAGCAAGTTAAAGCGCGTCACGGTCTCGTACAGCCGGCGTCAATTTTATGATCGCATCTTAACGCCTTTAAAATCAATGGGGATAATTGACTACGATCTGTACAAGAAAACTTACGCGTTGTCAGATCGGTTTAACCTTGCCCTTAAAGAACTTGGCACATTATGGCTTGAAGAACTCAAATCTATGAAAAGGTGATTATGAGGTGATTATGTAATCTCAATCAATCGGGCTCCTTATCTGGTCAATTTCTAACCCACCCCCAACAGTGCAATGGTAAGGAGCCCCACTTCTTTTAACGGGCGGAGTCAAAAGTGAGTTTTAAGAAATGCTTCTGCTGCTTTTCTTTGTTTATTATTGCTTTAAAAGCATAGAAAGGTTTAATAAATAAAAATAAGAGAATCCAGTAGTTAGAAGTCAAAAAGAGGTTTGTAAATGCGTATCACTGAGCTTAAGAAAGAGCAGATCCGGCTTGCTAAGAAGGTTACAACTAAAGATGAATTTGCAGAGATCAAGCGTATAGCTGGGTGCGATCAAGCGTTTGTAGGAAATCAGGTTATTAGTGCGGTTGTGGTGTTGACTTTTCCTGCGCTAGAAGTTCTTGAGAAGAAATTTGGGGTTGCCGATGCGCCCATTCCGTACGTTCCGGGTTTTCGCAGCTATCGTGAAGCGCCAGCAGTAGTTGAGGCCTTCGGCAAGCTCAAAGAAAAACCCGATATGCTTTTATGCGATGCTCATGGAATTCTCCATGAACGTCGGATAGGAATGGCGTCGCATCTGGGAATCCTGCTGGATGTTCCTACGATTGGCATCAGTACGAATCTCCTTGTTGGTGAAGTTCGTGACGATAAGATATATGTTGAAAATGAATTGCGCGGAATGTTGCTTAAGACTAAAGAGTATGCCAAACCGATTTACGTTAGTCCCGGTCATCGCGTGTCGCTCAAATCAGCAGTCGAGATCGTGCAAAAATGCTTAACCGGGCATAAGTTGCCTGAACCAATCCATCAGGCCCATAAGTTTGCAAATCGTCTTCAGGAGCAATTGTCTGCCAATAAGCAAACGAAGCAAACCCCAGATGTTCATACCAGAAGTGTTGTATAGTGAATAAAGATAATGAAGAAAGAGTAGCAGGTGATGATATGAAATCAGTCGTGAATCGAACAAAGATTGCGGACAAGGTGCGTGAAAAACTTCGGCTAGGAGTCAAGGAAAAGGACGTGTATGATCGTTTAAGCCGCGATGCGCTCGTTGAGGAAGACGAACTTGCACCGTGGGAAGCGGGATTTATGGAAGGAGCGGAAAAGGGAGGACAGCGAGCGAAGTGCGCAGGCTGCGGTGTTATTCTCTCTCGCGATTCCACTGTTGAGCGTAAGATTGCTGGAAAACTGTTGTGGTTTTGTTCGCAGGCTTGCACCAAGAAATTCAAAAAAGAACATTAGGAACATTGTTGAAGAATTATGAATAATTAATTTGTCACAGTTCTTTAACAACAGAGATAACAGAGGTTCAACAAGGAAGTAAGGCGTCTCAGCAGTTACTTTCATTCATCATCCAGTCAGCCGGGAATAACTTCATCACAGACGCACATTAACGCGTGCGGGTATATTATAAATTATATGTTAATTGGTTAATCAAACTTCTCTATAAATCTTTTCAGCGGTGAGTTGATTTGCAAAAGCAGATTTACAAGATGCAACGGGTTTTCTGCAGTTTTTCTTCTGAAAATGCACGCACAATGTTTAAATACCTTTGATTGTTGTGCCCGTTCATGAAATCAGACAGGGAGATTAAAAAAGAATTCAAGCTGGAGACCAGTAAGAATCCTGAAAAATATTACGCGACACCCGTTCTGAAGTCAGAAGGCTTCATGCGCAAGCACTGCAAGTGCGGTACGTATTACTGGACAGTTAACCGGGATCAGAAGACGTGCGGCGACCCGGTGTGTCTGGGCGGATCGCAGGTCGTGATCGATAATCCATCAAAGGCGAAATTGAGTTATGCGAAAGTATGGCAGGAATTCTCAAAGATGTTCGAGAAGCGTGGTTATCGGCCCATCAAGCGGTATCCAGTCGTCTCACGCTGGAACCCTACGACGGATTTTACGATGGCGTCGATTGCCGCGTTCCAGCCCTTTGTCGTGTCGGGGGAAGTGGAGCCTCCGGCAAAAAAATTGGTGATCCCGCAATTCTGCCTTCGTTTTGGCGACGTGGATAACGTCGGGGTTACGGGCGCGCACTGTACCGGGTTTGTGATGATAGGTCAGCACGTGTTTGTGGAGCCAAAGGACTGGAACCAGAGTCAGCTCTTCACAGATATTTATGATTTTGTGACAAAGGTTGTGGGCATTCCAAAGCACGAACTTACATTGCATGAAGACGCGTGGGCTGGCGGCGGAAATTTCGGGCCGTGCATGGAGTTTTTCTCGCGCGGTGTCGAATTGTTCAATCAGGTGTACATGATGTTTGAGCAGACCGCGACCGGGCGTCACGAGCTGGACATCAAGGTTCTTGACATGGGTCTTGGGATGGAGCGCATTGCGTGGTTTAGCCAAGCGACTCCGACGCTGTATGATGCTGTCTTCCCGCAAGTATTGCGCAAGCTTGAAAAGCGGACGGATGTGAAGTACGACGCCGAGCTTTTCAGAAAGTTCTCTCCGTACGCGCCGCTGCTTAATGCGGATGAAGTTGATGATGTAGATGCTGTATGGGAAAATATTGCACAAAAACTTTCCCAGGACGTTAACGGGTTGCGGTCAAGAATTGAGCCAATGACAGCGCTATACTCGATAGCAGAGCATTGCAGGGCGCTTTTGTTTGCGATTCACGACGGTGCATTGCCTTCAAATGTTGGCGGTGGATATAATCTTCGTGTGATTTTGCGGCGAGCACTGTCTTTTATCGACAAGCACCAGTGGAAGATCCAACTCAAAGAGGTTGCTGGCTGGCATGCGCAAGAACTCAGGACGTTGTTTCCAGAATTATCTGAGAATTTGCATCAGATAGAC
>JACRKM010000056.1 GCA_016219765.1 Candidatus Woesearchaeota archaeon | reverse complement strand
GATGAATTCAATGCGCTTACAGCAAGTGCACGAACGTATGCACAACAGCAGATAGCCCAATCTCCAATGACCAGAACACCTTTCGAAAAGATGATGCGCGAATACTTGGAAAGCCAACAAAGAGTACAGGGTCTTTCGTGTAACTTCAGTGACAACCGCAGAACCTACGTCGTGACGAGCATCGCATACCTTCTGAGAGACGAACTTCGTATTTGCGATGATCCAAAGAAGGTCGGGCACTATGATAGCGCGAGATTGAATGAAGCGATGAGTAAATTATAATTTTCTCCTGGTAATTTTTTGTATTTGTTTAGCTCCTGATTCCTGCAGCGCCGCCACGCACAATAGTCTGCTCGCGTTCAGGACCAAGCGAGATCATCACGACCTCTACCTTTGCTTTGCGCTCAATATATTCGACCAGGTCGCGCATTTTTTGAGGCAGTTCTTCATATGTTCTGATGCCGGGTGTTTTCTGATTCCAACCCGGCAATTTCCCATAAATTGGCTCGCAGTGTTTGAGAATCTCCGGATCTTGCGGTGCACAAAACAGGATGTGCCCTTGTTTAAGTGTGTATTTTCCCATTCTATATGCTGGCCCTTTATACACGTAGGCTTTGCAGATCTCGATCTTATCAGCATCGTCGAAGACGTCAAGCTTTGTTAGAATGACCTTGTTGCCGTTCGTCTGCGTAGAATATCTGAGCAAGGGAAGATCGAGCCGCCCGACACGCCTAGGTCGTCCCGTGGTAGCTCCTTTTTCGCCTCCAATTTTCCTGATCGCTATGCCACGTAAAAATTCGTTGTCATGATGCAAGGCATTATCAAAGTATAGCTCTTGCTCCAGATCAATGGTCATCCCTTCAGCCTGACAATGCTTCTCCGATCGTTCACCGCCATATTCAGTTGGAAATGGTCCTACGCCAACACGCGTCATGTATGGCGCTTTCACTATTCCAAGGACGAGATCAACATCCCGCACGCGGATGCCCACTCCCTTTGCAAGCCCTTCGATCGACGCATCAGAGCTTGTGACATATGGATGTGACCCGTAGTCGACAGAAAGAAGATAGCCTTGTGCTCCTTCAAGCAGGATCTTTTTCCGGCCGACATAATCGCGTAAACGTGCTTCAGTGTCGGTGATCATGGCTCCAATTCGCCCAGCGTACGTTGTGGCATACATTTCTACAATTACATCAAGATCGAATCGCTGCGTCTGAGAGAAATAGGCGCCATTTGCAAGATGTTCGTGTTCCATAATTTTTTTCGTGAACTGCATGTCAGGATCAAGTGTGGACAATACAGTGTTGTGATGCGCCAGGTTTCGTTTGAGTTTACGCACAAAGACGTCCCTGTTTAATATATCGTTGAGCACCAGTCCGCGTCTTCCGGTGTGATCCTCATAGCACGGGCCGATTCCCCGCCCCGTCGTTCCGATCTCTTTGCCGCTCTTCGCTTCCTTGATGCGATCCATGACGAGGTGTTGGGGAAGTACAAGTTTTGCGTTCATGCTCAGGCGCAGTCGTTCGTATGGCAGACTTGCTTTGTCAAGAAGATCAAGCTCTTTTACTACAACGCGCGGATCAAGAACTACACCGCGGCCTATGATATTATACTTGCCAGCACGGTCGTGCAGAATTCCTGATGGTATAAGATGGAAAACGTGTTCAACGCTGCCAATCTTGATGGTGTGGCCAGCATTCGCTCCTCCGGTGCCGCGCGCGATTACATCCGCCCAGGTGGATAGAAGATCGACAAATTTTCCTTTGCCGGTGTCACCAAACTGATTGCACACGATCGCAACAGTCATTGCATCTTTGAGAACTTTGTTTTGTACCAACGTATCCAATGACATTTGTGCGCCTCCGCAGCGATTAGCGGTTCTCTTGTAATCTTGCTGTTGTAGAGTTGACGTGGGTTGAGTTGACGCGGGTTGTATATGCGTCCCACTTCGTCTGCTGGCTTTTCTGTTGATTTTTGCTTATGCTGGTTTCTTATAATGGCTAAAGCTCAAGAGCTCGCTGATGGAGCGATTTTTGTTCATACGGTATATCGCTTCTGCGAAGAGAGGCGCGACGCTCACTTCATGATACCATGGATGCGCGGTCTTGAACGCGTCACCGCCATGGAAAACTGCATCAGTGCTAATGACACGGTTGAGCTGCCCTGCAACGACGGCTTCCTCGATTCGTTTGATCGCCGGTTTGGTAAAGAGAGGCAGTGAGCACGCGAAACTGATATCTTTCGCACCATGGTTTCGCAGAAGCTCAACCGCCTTTTGCAGCGTTCCTGCAGTTGCAATCATGTCATCGATGAGAAGCACTTTCTTGTTATTCACGCCGCTGGGAGGTTCGAGCAGCACCATGCTCTCGATTGCGCCGCAGGAATAGTCGCGCGATTTGTGGATGATTCCAAGAGGCGTGTGAAGATGTTTTGCATAGTATTCTGCACGTCGAGTGCCGCCCGCATCTGGCGATACAACTACAAGGTCATCTTCGCCAATCGTATCCTTGATGTAGGGCATCAACGCGATAGATGCGCGCAGATTCTCAAAGGTAGCTCGGCGAAAGAAACCAGCGATCGCTTCATTGTGGACGTCTAGCGTCATGACATGCCGGGCGCCAGCATCCTCGATCTCGCGCGACACCATTGATGCGGTAATGGGCTCGCGTCCCTGCGCACGGTCTTGACGGGAGTACGGGAAATACGGAATAACGGCTGTTATGTAGTGTGCATCGGCTCGCCATGCAGCATCGATCATTGTTTTAAGGGCACGCAGCTGCTGATCGACTGATTTTTTTTGGACCTTGTTTTCGCAGTCCTGCACAATGTAGAGATCACAGCCGCGAATGCTCTCGTCGATGGTGGGCATGATTTCAGTATTAGGAAAAGATTCCTCTCGACTTTTAACAAGCCCAAATGTTTCAACTGGCGCCGCTGGCTGTTCCTGCCCGGACTTGAGTAACTCATCTAGGTTTTTCACAAGCCTTTCAGCAAAAGGCTTTCCAGCATCGCACGCGATGATCGCGATCGGCCCACGGTTGTTATGTGGATTTCGTTGCATCTGCTCACCGCTGTGTTTACTTTTTTTACAGATCGTTTGCCTTACTGCGATGCTTCAAGAATATCTTTCGTGATTCAAAGACGTATATATAGTTTGTGTTGCAATAGGCTTGTTTGCAAGTTCGATTAAAACAGCTATAACTGCATTATTTCTAGGTCGTGCCCATCGGAACTGCATTGAAAAAATCTTCGACGGGGAAAAATAACACTCCTTCACGTTCTCATCTTCAGCATAATAGACTGACCT
>JACRKM010000054.1 GCA_016219765.1 Candidatus Woesearchaeota archaeon | reverse complement strand
TAAGGCGATATCTGCCGGGAAAAAAGTAGAGCATTACCCTATAAAAGATTACTGGATGGCAGTCGACCTGCTGTCTGACATGGAAGAGGCTAACAAAGAACTTACGAGCGGCAAACTTAAGGAATGGATAGCAAAATTGAAAGCCGCTAACCCAGAAACCCCTTTTTCTGAGAAGATTTGAATAATATTTAAAAAGGAAGGTACTGTTCGTACACTGATGCGCATCGTCTATATTTACTATGGCAATCATTACCTCTTTGACAGCTGGGCAAAAAGTATCGGTGCAGAAGCACGGCCATTTGTCCCATTATGGCTGTACGACTTCAATCGCCTCAAGAAGAAAGGAGCAAGCATAAGAAATAATCTTTCAAGCACACTTAGAAAATTTCCAGTTTTTCTGCAAGCAGCGTCATTGTTGAATTCGCTCTTCATACCAAAGGCAGACGTGTATATCCTGGAGAACATGGCCTGCGCGACATCGATATACTTCAAGCGTACCAGAAACAGCAAAGTCATATTATTCAATGGGGATCAGTTCTTTCTGGACCTTTCAAGCGCAGGCGGCACAAGAAAAATAATAGCGAAAAAACTAATGAAAAAAGTAGACGGGATAGTCTCCATATCAAAACTATACAAGGACATCTGCGAAAAACATCTTGACCTGCCAAACAAGATGGTATACCCATACGCAGAGGTCGAGAAATACTTAAAAAAACAAGCAGACCTGGAATCAAAAAGCGTCGCATTCCTCGGCTACATCGTCCTGCTCAAGGGGATCGATATCCTGATCGACGCGTTCAATGAACTTGAAGATGAATACAAGGATAAGCTGTATCTCGTAGGCGCTGTCGTCGACGATATTCCTCAGGTGACTGCAAACAAAGACAATCCGAAAATCGTGTGCACTGGCTGGTGCGACAATCCTGAAGAATACCTAAGAAAGTGCAGCATCTACGCCAACCCCGCACGCAGGGAGGCATTCGGCATCAATATCATCGAAGCGATGTGCATGGGGCTCGTGCCGATAGTGTCGGGTAACTGTGGAGCTGCAGAAATCGTCAAAGAAGTGAGCGAAGAGCTAATAATCCCGGTGGACAAAGAGAAGCTGAAACAGAAGATAAGATGGCTCAACTCCAATCAGAAGATAAAACGGGAACTATCAGAAAAATGTAGGAAAGTGGGAAGAACATATACAAAGGAGAAAAGCGTGGCAGAATTTAGACGAGCATTCGCAGAACTGCTCACTGAACTTGCAAAATAAAGATGGCACAAAAGAAAAAGACAATCCTCATCATAGCACCGCACCCGGATGATGAAATCGTCGGATGCGGGGGCGTATATCTCAAGAATGCGCGAGCTGAAAACAATGTATTCGTGCTCTACATCACGACAGGCGCTTCCAAGGGAGAGGACAGAAAAGCAAAACTTCGACGAGAAGCGGTCACGACCATCGCGAAAGAAAACATGATTCCTGCAAACAACCTCATCTTCTTAGACAATGACGAGCTTGGAGCATTGCTCGATATCAAAAGAGCAAGAAAAGCAGTACACGACACAGCAGCATCAATCGACCGCGTACAACCTGATGAAGTCTACGTGACCGCGTACGAAGGAGGGCATATCGATCATGATCTGGCGAATCTTTTTGTGGCAGTGGCACGCAAAAAAGTTCAGACACAGAAAAAAACAAGGTATTTCGAATATGAAGTGTACAATAATTACATTCCCTTCAGCCTGTTTGGTCTGAAGAAAATTTTGCAGATGATTGTAAGAGAGGTTGTTAAGAAAATAACCTCAACCCACTTCTATTGGGACGAATCGATATTCCCGCCGCACAAAAAGTCACAACCATTCATGCTGTCGCTGAATGAAAAAGAACTCAAAGCGAAACTGGAACTCTTTGAGCGCTACCGAACGCTTGCGGAACAACCTCTCGACAAGAGAAAACCGCGAAAATTGCTCACACCGTACAAGGAAGCCGATCTCATACGCGAGATACCTCAACATGATTATTCGAGCCCGCCTCATCGAAGGTTTCCATTGCCAGCAGGGTATGAACTGGCGTTCAAGATACAATTCAAACAGTTCAAGAAATTGCGAGAGCGGCTGAAGTAGTCGCCCTGCAGAGATATTCACGCGACCTTCAAAGCGATAAAAGACGGCGTCTGATACGCGACACCAAAACCAACGGAGCCTAATTCTCCAAGTAGCGCATTCGTCTCATTCATGCCTCGCTCACGCGCAAACGGCCCGTCGATGATGAAATACTCATACCCTTTATTTTTGAGGAACTTGCGTAAGTCGTTTGAGGAATGTTCCTTGAGCCCTTTCTTGAACTCATACTCGTCCGGACACCAATAACAAGTGAATTTATCGAAACTGACGATCACCTCATTATTGTAGTAGCCAAAAACCTTCGTATCCTGCGGGAGCGTCGTAAGCCAAAGATATCCACGGATCTCATCAATCGACGAGAACGAACCTCCTGGACCCCAGACAGAGGTATTGATCTGGTATTTTGGATAGAAAGCAGTATAAATCACAAGAGCCACCAAAAGGACAGTAATAACGGTTCTAGCAATTTTATTCTTAATAAGGCCTGACAAGAAATTGAATCCATCTGTACAAAGAATCGCAACAGGGATTGCGGCAAGCATCCAGAAACGGAAAGCCATCAGCCCGACAGGAAGGCGTTTGCCGTGAATTCCCATAAAAGTGAAGATAAACCAGGCGAGAGCAATGATTTTCCAACCAGCCTTTTCAAATGACAGTGCCTCTTGACGAATCAAGAAAATTCCAAAACAAATCAGCATCAAGAACAAGAGAGGCAAAAAGTAAATGAATGAAAGCAAAGAAAGCACTGAAAGCAAAAGGACAGAAATCAGGAATGGAACAGCAAAACGATTTGTGCTCTCATGCATTTTCGCATTCTTGTAAAACGAAAAAACAATCAAAACAATAGAGAACACTAGCAGAGTGAATATAGCTACACCCCAGCCGGTTGGATTATTTATCATATTCTGGGCAGGGGCATAAAAGAAATCATTGAAATTGTAAATTCTTGAAGCGCTTCCACTTTCAGGATTAAAGATTTTTTTTAGAAAACCCAAAACCTTTAATGAAATCGGAGTGCCCGCACTGCCGCCAAGAAGACTCGTTCTATCTAACGTCTGAGTCATGAACATAGATTTCCAGCGCATTCCCCACCAAACAAGCGAAAGCAGCGCGGCGCCAATACCCGCAAGAACAATCTGTTTGTTCCAAGTCTTCGACGCAATAGAAGACACCAAATAGTAAAGCGCAAAAAGGACAACCAGCTTAAGGCCCGTATCGGGCTGAGTGACAAAAAGACCCGCGATCACGACAGCAGCGACGATCCACCAACGCCTGTTCTCCTTTATTTTATGTAAACAGTCCATCGATGGAAAAAACAAGACGACGATCAGCGCGTGAGCCCAGATGAAATGCGACAAGAAGCTGGGAAGGGCGAACAAAATAAATGTAGCAATGAGAGCGCGCCTATCGCTGGCAGTAAGCGCCCTTACAAAATAAAAGAAAAAAAGCAAACTGAGCGAAATGATGAGGACGTTGAAGAACTTCAGTGTCCAGATGACCGGAGCTCCTGTCTGCAGCAGCAGGCCAAAAAGGCCATCGTACGCTGGCGGGTACGGGTCAAGATAATAAAAAAACCGGCGGATCGACTTAAATTCAGCAGGCACTTCAAGAGTTTTTTCAAGGGCGATATACTTTGACCCCAGACCGTGCGCCCAAGGTTCATAATCCTCAAAATACGGATAAGAAAATGCGCCCTTATGAAACGTGTAGAATGTTACTGCAACCATCACCAAGACGAGGAAAAGAGCAACATTGTGCGAAGACGTGAAATTTCCAAGAGCCTTCTTGATATGCGCCGGAACCCTTGGCAGCTTCTTCCACAATGTGACCAACGGGATCATGATGCTCAACGCGAGAATGATTCTCCAGTCAATCATGATCTTTATAGCATTGAGGACCACCATCAATATCCCCAACACACCAAGGCCCACTCCAATATTCATCAGCTGGTGCTCTGCATCAAACTTTCTTACACGCGCGAGGAATGTCACTGAGTAACCAAGGCCACAGGTGTATACGAAAAAAAGCAGGATGGGAAGAAATTCCATTCAAACGCCGAACAAAAGACCATATTTAAAGTTTTGTAACAGTATAAGAAACGTATAAGAAAGCTTTATAAATGAACAAGGAGCCAAAAAGAAAAACATAAACCTGGAAAAGAAGCAATGGAACACAAATTAAGCATCATCATCCCTGTATTCAACGAAGAAAAAACCATCCTAGAACTCTGCAAAC
>JACRKM010000055.1 GCA_016219765.1 Candidatus Woesearchaeota archaeon | reverse complement strand
TTGCCGCGCATGGGGCCTTACGTCGATGACAGTTAGTGTTCCTAGCCCTGCTGCCATCCGGTTAGCAAAATACAGAAGGCTTGGGTCGTTCCCGACAGACGTGTTGGGTCCTACTACTGCGACATCTCTGCCGTGGAGAGAGTAGGCTCGCAAAAAATCATCCATTGTTTTTCTTTGGGATTTGGCGCGTTTCATTCGGTGATCATCCCGGAATTTTGTTTGATTGTTTTCTTAAACTTGTTTTATTGATTGCTTTAATTGCTTAAACGCCAAGCATCTCTCTGACTTCTTCACTTGGCTGCCAGGGCGGCATGAACACAAGGTCGATGTCGATCTTGTGGTCGGAGGCGAGATTTATTAGTTTTTCCTTTATTTCATTGACGATCTGAGGTCCGAATGGGCACATCGGCGACGTGAAGGTCATCTTGATGCCGATGAACTTATCTCGGATCTGGAAATCGTATATGAGCCCAAGCGTCCAGATGTCGAGATGCAGTTCCGGATCTTCAACCGATCGTAGGACGCCGATGACTTGTTCTTTCTCGATTAACATGGTGGCTGCCGTTTCATTGTGTGTTGTTTTGTTTCTGTTTCGGAATGATGTCAAACCCGTGTTTTTCGATCTCCCGCGCAAGGCCTGAGCCGCCTGTGCGTACAATGCGCCCATCCGACATGACAAACACTTTGTCAGGCATTATGTAATCAAATATTCTGCAGTAGTGCGTGATAAGCATTATGCCGCGTTCCGAGCTTTTGAGCGTGTTGATACCTTCAGCGACGACTTTGAGTGCGTCAACGTCAAGGCCTGAGTCGGTTTCGTCTAGTATGGCGTACGTTGGCTCAAGGACCATCATCTGCAGGATTTCGGCACGTTTTTTTTCGCCTCCGGAAAATCCTTCGTTAATGTAGCGTTTGCGGAACTGCTCATCCATATTAAGGAGTTTCATCTTCGCCTTAATGAGCTTGTGAAAGTCTACGACAGATACGGGTTCTTTGCGTCGTGCATTGACCGCGGTGCGCAGGAAATTTGTCAGCGTCACGCCGCTGATCTCTGCAGGGTATTGGAATGATAGGAATAGCCCTTTTCGTGATCGTTCGTGCGTCGGCAGGTTAGTGATGTCCTCTCCGTTTAGCAGAATCCTTCCCTTCTCTATCTTGTATTTTGGATGGCCCATCAGGGTGTTTGCTAGAGTGCTTTTTCCTGAGCCATTGGGCCCCATGATGGCAACTACCTCTCCCTTTGACAGCTCAAGAGTGATTCCTTTGATGATCATCTTTCCATTTACACTCACATAGAGGTCTTCAACAACGAGTTTGTTAGTCATGTGTCTTCGCCCGATCTTTTCTAGATTTCTAGCTATTTGGGCGCTATTTTGGCGCCGTCTTTCGTGCTTCATAATAGTCAATTCCCTTCTGCAGTGTGCGTAGCGATAAGAGTGCGCATTTCATGCGCACGATGCCTATGGGGATGCCGAGCAGGCCGATCACATCTTCGCGTTTGAGGTTTTTTATTTCTTCAATGGTCTTGCCTTTGATCGAGTCTGAAAGCAACGATATGCTTGCCTGGCTGATTGCGCAGCCTTTGCCGGTGAACTTTACATCGTTGACGCGTTTCTTGCTGTCAACTTTAACAAATAATTCGATCGTGTCTCCGCACAGCGGATTGAGTTCGCGGTGCGAAAACGTCGCGTCGCTCATGCTTCCTGCATTGTGCGGGTGGCGGTAATGGTCAAGAATGTTTTCTTTGTAGATTTCCTCTTCTTCTGTCAGCGGCCCTTCGCCAGCAGCTGCGCGGTCGATCTGTGCAGCTTGTTCGGCCGTCAGTCGCACTTCATCGTTGCTTTCGTTATGCGAAGTCATTAGTTACGCCTTTAGTTACGCTTTGAATAATGTCTTTGCTTTTCCAATCGCTCCGACAAGTGCGTCTACGTCGTGCACATCGTTGTATAAGTAAAAGCTTGCCCGTGCTGAGCCATTGATCCCAAGCCTATTCATGAGCGGCATCGTGCAGTGGTTTCCAGCACGCACTGCTATGCCGTGACGGTCGAGAATGCTTGCAAGGTCATGCGGATGGATGCCTTCGACATTGAATGCGATGACTGCGCCGCGTTGTACAGTTTCATTCGGGCCGTATATTGTTATGCCAGGAATACCTGAGAGTTTTTTGAGTGCGTATCTGATGAGCTCTTGTTCATGTGATGCAATCGCTTCCATTCCTATCTTCTTTAGATAATCGACTGCGGCGGAGAGGCCGATCGCTTCTGCGATACTGGGCGTTCCTGCTTCAAACTTTGCAGGAAGATCCGCAAATTGCGTATCGTGGAGAGTGACTTCGCGGATCATTCCTCCGCCGAAGAGGAATGGGTCCATCTTTTCAAGGAGTGCTTTCTTGCCGTACAGCGCGCCGATGCCGGTTGGTCCCAGCATTTTGTGCCCTGAAAAGGCAAAAAAATCGCAGTCGAGATCTTTCACATTGATTGGAAGATGCGCGATGCTTTGTGCGCCATCAACGACCATAACCGCGCCGCGCCCGTGTGCAAGTTTAGCGAGTTCTTTGACAGGATTGATAGTTCCAAGCACGTTTGACATGTGCGTAGAGGAGACGATCTTGGTTTTGGACGTGATGAGTGAACGTGCATGATCAAGATCGAGGCGGAAATCTTTACCGACCCTGATGAATCGAAGGATGAGTCCTTTCTCTTTTGCGATCTGTTGCCAGGGGACAAGATTGCTGTGGTGCTCCATTTCTGTCAGTATGATCTCTTCTCCAGCCTTGAGGCGCTTGCACAGTGTGTATGCAAGGAGATTGAGCGCCTCTGTTGCGTTCTTGGTGAAGATTATCTCCTCTGCACAATGTGCGCCGATGAATCTGGCTACCTTCTCGTGTGCACGTTCGTACTCTTCGGTTGCAAGTTCAGAGAGCTTATGTACGCCGCTGTGCACGTTGGCATTGAACTGTTCATAGTAGCGCGTCATTGCAGTAATCACTGATCTTGGTTTCTGCGATGTTGCAGCATTATCGAGATAGATCAGATTATTCTTGTGCACATTCCCATCGAGGATCGGAAAATCCTTTTTGATTTCGGCGACGTTTAGCATGGTCATCGGATGGAGGATTTATTTCTTCAGGGTGGTCTAATCGAGCAAAGGTTCAACAAGCAAGTATTGTGCCCGATTGTTGGAAAGAAAATTTGAGAGTCTTTGTGCGATGCACGCGCGAATGTGGTTACCCACAGAAGTGTTATTGATCTGCTCTATCATCGGTTCAAAGAAGCCTTCGATGATCTTGGCTTTTGCTGTTTCTTCATCAAGGCCGCGGGCCATCATATAGAAGAGTTTTTCTGCATCGACTTGTCCGATGGCGGCCCCGTGGCTGCATTTGACGTCGTCATTTTTGATCTCAAGATTGGGCACGGCATCGACTTCGGCATTATCACTTATCAGCAGGGTTTCCTCTTTCTGGCAGCCGTCAGAGTGGTGCGCTCCCTCGTCAATGCGGATCAATCCACGATAAACCGTCTTTGCTTTATCGTCCAGCACGCCCTTAGTAAGCATCTGTGATGATGTGTGCGGTGCTGAGTGGATGGTAACTGAATTGAGGTCGAAATTCTGGTCTTCTTTTCCGAAGAAGAACCCCCAATTTTTGGTGGCGGCGCCTGGCGCGGTTAAAGTGCTTGCTGTTGTTGAGCGTGTGAATTTGCTTCCCATGATGCAGTCGATCCAGAAGACCGACGCGTCTTTGCCTACGATTGCTTTCTTTGTTGCTAAATGATGTGTATTCTTTGAAAGGTTCTGGACGTACACATAGTTGACCTGTGCACCTTCATATGCGATGATCTCCACGATCGTGCTGCAAAATCCTTGTGTTCCCTGCTGGAAAGCGTCTCGCGCGCAACCCGCATAATCGCCTGTATCATCGCTTGATTGGTCGATTATAGTTACAGTGCTTCCAGCGTCAGCCACCACAAGTGTGTGTATAATATTATTCTGTATTACATTATTCTGTATTGCTTGATCGCGGCCAAGTATAATTGGAGCTTCTACTCGCGCATTTCGTTTGGTGTGGATCAGTATCCCATGGTTAAAAAATGCAGAGTGAAGTGCGCTGAATTTGTCTTCCGAAGGCAAAGCGGCGGATCCCAGATGCTTTCTGATAATGTTTTCCATGATCGGATCTTTGAAGGCGTGCGCAAATGAACATACACTTGCCCCTTCGGCTGGCGCAGGAATGGGTAGAGGAGCCCGAACCTGCGCGGCATTTCCAACTCCTTTGAGCGGATCGATTGCTGCAATGTCAAGTGAGCTCGCATCTGTCTGGATGGCTTTGCCGTAGCGCAAGCTAGGCACCGGAAGCGATTCAAACTTCTTGAATGCTGCTAGTCGCAGTTCCAGAAGCCATGCCGGTTCCTGATGATTTGCCGACACTTTTCGTAATGTATCTGTGTTTAACATGAGATCACCAACGTGACGATGATAATGGTTATCCAACCGCATTCTCCATCTCAAGTTCGATGAGCTTGTTGAGTTCGACCGCATATTCGAGTGGGAGCTGCTTGACGATTGGCTCGATGAAGCCGCTCACGATCATCTGCAATGCCTGTTCTTCGGAAAGCCCGCGGCTCATAAGATAAAATATCTCCTGCTCGCCGATCTTTCCCACGCGCGCTTCGTGAGCGATATCGACGTTGTTCGTATCGATCTTCATCGAAGGGTATGTGTTTGATGTTGACTTGTCGTCTATGAGCAACGCATCGCACACGACGCTTGATTTTGACCCGGGCGCATTCTTGGCCACCCACAATGATCCCCGATAGCTTGAGATGCCGCCGCCTTTGCTGATGCCTTTTGATCTGATCGTCGATGTCGTGTTTGGCGCTGCATGGATCACTTTCGAGCCTGTATCCTGGTTTTGTCCTGGGCCCGCAAATGCGATGCCCAGGCTGTCGGAGCGCGCCCCTTCACCGCGAAGCACGCTGCATGGATAAAGCATTGTGCAGCCGCTGCCAAGGTTTCCGTTGATCCATTCGACGACTCCGTTCTTGTCGACGATGGCCCGTTTGGTGTTGAGGTTGTAGGTGTTCTTGCTCCAGTTTTCGACTGAGCTATAGCGGACGCGTGCACCTTCATGAACGAATAGTTCAACGCAACCCGCGTGTAATGATTTTGATTCGAATTGTGGTGCGCTGCATCCTTCGATGTAATGCACTTCACTTCCGCTGTCTGCGATGATGAGGGTGTGCTCGAATTGCCCTCCGCGTTCTGCGTTCATGCGAAAGTATGCCTGGAGTGGAACATCGACTTTGACTCCTGGCGGGACATAAATGAAAGTGCCTCCGCTCCAGACTGCGGCATGCAGCATAACGAACTTGTGGTCATTGATGGGAACGCACCGCGTCATGAAGTATTTTTTAACAAGCTCAGGATGCTTTTTGACCGCTTCGTCCATGTTCTCGAAGATGACGCCTTTGTCCTCCCACACTTTCTTAAGATTGTGATAGACGATGCCTGAATCGTATTGTGCCCCCACGCCGGATAGCGATCTTCGCTCTGCTTCTGGAATCCCGATGCGCTCGAAGGTTTTCTTGATGTCTGGAGGAAGTTCGTCCCAGGATTTTGATTCCTTTGCGTTAGGTTTGACATAGTATATGATCTTCTGAAGGTCGAGTTTGGAAAGGTCCGGTCCCCATTGCGGGATAGGCGTTGCCAGAAAGAGCTCAAGTGCCTTGAGTCTTTTCTGCAGCATCCAGTCAGGTTCGCACTTTTGGCGTGAGATCTCCATCACGAGTTCCCTGCTCACGCCCGGTTTTGCAATGTATTCCGAATTGTCCTTATTCGCTTCATCGTAGCGTGAGCGGTCTATCGCGAAGTCTGAAAGCTGTTTTGTTTCAGCAAGTTTCTTGTCCTCTTCAGTGGCGACCAAAAATTCTTGTTCGATTTCCATGATGAATTAGTTGGTAGAGTACATTCGTACACTCAATATTCGTTATGTTGTTTACTCATATTCGTATATCTTATGTTCATTAGTTCTGTATTACATTGCCTGGCTGTCATCCTGCTTATCGTAGCCAGTGCTGAAATTTGCTTTTGGCAAGTCGCCTGAATAATCTGCGCTGGCAATTTCGATTGCTGATGGAGCATCGACCAATAGACCGTATTCGTTGATTTTTGAAAACTTTCCTTCCTTGCTTTCATCGTATGATGTTATCTGTATGGAGTCGTTGCTTTTGCCGTTATGGTCGCCATGCTCTGGGCCCAACGCGAACGACTTTCCGCAATTGCACGTGAAGATGATCTTTGAATTGTGGATGAGTTTTTCTCTGCCTTCGTATTGTGCAGCGGCTTTGTTTTTTGATAATTGGTGTGTTGTTCTTCGTCGCTCTTCTGTATCTGCTGCCTTTTGTTGCGAAAAGGTTCGCTGTTGCTGCAGTGCCTGCTGTTCGTTCGCAAAGATGCGCTCCTGTTCAGCAGCACGCGGGTCATTGGCGAGCCGCAGTTCGACTCGTGTGTTATCGTGGTGCTTATGCACGCGCAAGACCATCAGCTTCATGCGTTCCAAGTACTCATCGTGATCGAAGCGATTAGCGATGTCAGAGATATTTTCAAGCAGGCGTGTGCCATTAGTGATTTCAGCCATTGTGTGTTTGTCTGTTCAGTCGCCAGTCTGGTTACCAATCAGGCTATAACGTGAACGAACTGCCGCACCCGCACGAGCCCTTTGCTTTTGGATTGCTGATCTTGAATCCCGATTCCTTCAGGGTTTCTACGTAATCTATTGTGGCGCCGCCGGCAAATCTGAGGCTGTTCTTGTCGATAAATACATTCAAGCCATGCTGGACTGAAACAACATCATCCGGGTTTTTCTTGTTGTCGAAATCAAAGTGATAGGACATTCCGGAACATCCACCGGGAACCACTTGAACGCGGAATCCTTTTCCAGTTGCGCCTTCAGTTTCCATCATCGCCTTTACTTTTATCGCAGCCCGCTCGGTGATGGTGATGTTTTCTTCCATTGTGCCGCTTTCGGCACCAGCAGAAAATTGTGGAGGTTTGGCTGCAATCGCTTTGTTTATCTCAGCGATCATCGTGTCGATCTCTTCGGGCGCAATGCCGTGCAGAAGCGCTCCTGCTTCGATGGAGTCTGCAGTGTTTGCGTGGCAGCCTATGCAGTGCAGTCCATAAGAGAGCATGACATGCACAGAAGCAGGGTATTTTGCTGCAACATCTGCGATAATCATGTCTTTAGTGACTTGCGCGTGGGTTGATTGCGAGTATTGCACGGTCTTTACCTCCTGTTGTTGGATTTTTTTGCCTTTTTGACGCGTTCGATAGCGATCTGCATCGCGGCGTCGCGCGGCGGGATCTTCTTTTTGGTCATCGTGTCAAGCACAAGTTGCGTGTTGCGCACGATCTTTTTCTCGATGAGCGGAAATACGTCGTCTTCGCTCCCCCCGATGTATTCGACGTACGAGGAGATCACTCCCCCGGCGTTTGCGACAAAGTCAGGAATGATAAGCACGCCCTTTTTGTGCAATTCAACTTCGATGTCATGCGCGATAGGAATGTTTGCGCCTTCGACGATGAGAGTTGCTTTGACGTCTTTCCAGTTTTTTGCATGGATGACGTCTGCCTTTGCCGCAGGGATGAACACATCACATGCTACGGTTGGAGTGTCGCTTGACTTGAGGACATTTCCCGGTTTGTAATTGATGACCGACCCGGTTTTTTTCTTGACCGCATTAAGATCTTTGAATGAGATGCCGTCTGGATTGTACACGCAGCCTTTTGAATCAGAAACTGCGACAAGTTTTGCCCCGTTCTCTGAAAGGTACTTTGCAGCAAATGACCCTACGTTTCCGAAACCATCGACAGCAAACGTGATCTTTTTTGGATCGCGTTTCTGGTGCTTGAGTGCGACAAGCGTTGCATGATGCACGCCCCATCCCGTTGATCCGAGCTCATGCGGGATTCCGCACGCAGTGCCCTCGCACATCGTCTTTGGTTTGCCTGTGCAGGACTTGTTTGATCCATTTGATTTGGCGAACGTTTCCATCTCTCTTTTTGTTGTGCCGATGTCAGGCGCTGCAACGTAGAGCGATGGGCATACGGGTCTGACTGCTGCGGCGAATGCTGTAATCAGTTCCTGCTTTTTTGCGTCATCTATTTTGTGCGTGTCAGCGATGATGCCCGATTTTCCGCCACCGAAAGGAAGTTCTGCAATTGCGCACTTCCAGGTCATCGCGCGCGCCAGCTTAGCAACCTCATCGATAGTGACGTCGCCGGTCATACGGATCCCGCCTTTTGCAGGGCCAAGGGAAGTGTTATCAATGACAACAAAACCCCTCATGCCGGTCTTTGCGTCATACACTGAAAGGATCTTCTCAGGACCAAACTTATCATATTCGACCATCGCATTCGACCTCTTTGTGTTATTGTTTGTTCTTCGTTCTTATGAGCTTGACGCGATAAAGTCTTGTCACTTTTTTTTGTCTTATTGTATGTAACATAGTATATATGATTGTTGCAGTATCTATATCGCTCGCTGTATCTTGCACCTTTCTTCCTCACCGCTATTTAAACCTTTTTATTTGTTCATAAAAACTGAACCAATATTTGCCCAAGTTTATATGGGCCGTAGAGCAGTTATTATACCATTCATAAACCGTTTAAACCGCAATATTTAAATAAAACTCCCTGTTTATTTTAGCCTGTGGCGCTCAATGATTATCGATTGTTCAATAAGAATGGAGAGATCATCGTTATCGGCGATGAGGTGGAGCTTTCTATTCTTGAGCTTCTGAACCAGTCTGAAAAGAGCTTTTCGGAGCTTTTGAACTTACTCAAAGTTCCAAAATCTACTCTTTCATCAAAGATAGATCGCCTCAAGCTTTCTTCAGTGGTTGCAGAGATCAGCGTTCCCGAAGACCGCAGAAAGAAAGTGTACCGTCTCAATGGCCATTTGGTGAGTAAGCGCGCAAAACCCCAAAAGCGTGCCGAAGAGCATGATGTGGTTCGCCTAGATGCCGGCCTTGTGAATTCTCAGAACTATATGAGCGCTGTGTTTCGTTCGATGCGCTGCATGCTGTGCGAGACAGGCGTTACAGACCAGAAGCTGCTTGCAAACATGGGAAAAAAGATTGGCGATGAGATTGCAAAAACAATTCCCGGTTCTGATGTTGATTCGGTTCTAGAAGGAATCGGCCACTTCTTGCAAGACAACAAGATCGGAAGAATCAATATCATCAATAAGAATCCATTGATGTTTGAGATAGAGCAATTTGATGACTGCAAAGACGTGGAAGGATCCGGCCGCCATTTCTGCGCGTTTGATGAAGGAATTTTTCAGTCCGTCTTTGACAGCAAACTGAAGCGCCGCACATTTGTCAAAGAACTGCGTGACTCGCCCAAAGAATCTGGCCACACGAAGTATGTGGTGGTGTTTGAATAGGTTTTTGGGACGTCGTCGTGATTCGGCAGGCTTCATGCCAAGCTGCGTACGACAAAGCATTTCGCTATTGACTATCTGCGGCCGTGGGGCTGGGACTTCAACGACTTGAGGGAAGCGATCCGCGAAGCATACAAGATCGACAAGGTCGGCAAAGAGAAGTTCGAGATTTACGTTCAAAAAGCAGGGTTCAAGAAAATCATCAGCGTCTATTATGCTCTTGAGGAAGAACTGCTGTGCATCACTGGTTCCCAAGGAGGGACTCGAAAATGAAAAACTGCCCCATCTGCAAAACGGGAAAGATAATCTCTACAGAAGATATCATCACTGATCTCGATGGTTATTTTTTTGTTGTGAAAGGAACTCGTTGTGATAAATGTGGAGAAGAATTTATTGATGAGCAAGAAGGTCAAAAAATGATCACTATTGCAAAACGGATGGGATTGTGGGGACAACAGCTTAAACTCCATCGTAAGTTAAGTAAAAGCGCACGCGGCACAGTCCTGAGAATTCCGATAGATATTGAGAAAGAGCTTCATTTGAAAGGTAACGAAGACGTTGCGATTTCAAAAGTTGGAAGAAAGATCGTCATTGAAATTGAGTAGAATG
>JACRKM010000005.1 GCA_016219765.1 Candidatus Woesearchaeota archaeon | reverse complement strand
TGAAATCATAAAAATCCGCCGCAGGCGTTCCACTCCGCACTAAAGTGCGGAGTTTGACGGAACGCCTGCTTTGATAGGCGGATTTTTAGGATGCCAAAAACTTCGCCCTGAAGGGCGGGGTTTTGAACCCCACACAAAAACATCTGGCGAAGTTTTTGTGCATAACCTAACTACGGCCATAATGCCGACTTCATCAAAAGCCTTATAAACTCAACCATCCATCGCTTACGACGTGGAATACGATCTTGAACTTCCAAAAGTAGCGGAAACGATTCGCAAGGAGAACGCTAAAGTTGTCGTCGTTCAAGTCCCTGATGGACTCAAGCCAAAGACACAAAATATAGTGGATTATCTGCGTGAAAATACCGGCGCTAAGATTATTATTTGGGGTGGATCATGCTTTGGTGCATGCGACACACCGCTCGGCCTTGAGAAACTCGGAGTCGATCTGCTCATCCAATGGGGCCACAGTCCCTGGAAATACGTCTTTGGCGACCCGCATGAGAATCCTTTAGCGATCCGCAGATAATTGCTCTGCTGATGAAACAAACACAAATCTAAATCATACTGACACAATTAAAGAGGCGCACCGTGGTTTTCCTCACATCATCCCTTCTTGTAACATACTTTCTTGCACTCACGTTCTCATTTCTCGGACTTTATGTTGGCGCGGCGCTTGCATTTATCGCACCAGAAGAACTCAGGGGCGGATTTTATTACTTTCAAGCACTGCAAGCAGCGTGCATCGTACTTGTTGCCGTCTTCATGCTACGCGCATTCGACGTGCCTACCATGCTCTTAATCATCTCAGGAATCGGCCTGGCAATAGCACTGTACTTCCTGCAAAAAACACCCGCTGCGCAGATATTATATTACCTGTTTGGATTTGTATTCTTCTTTTCGTCATTTGACTACGAACTCTTCACAATCATCGTGCCTCTCATTTTCCTTTTTGGCGTACCAGCAGGCACACTCTTTGCATTCCGGCACTTCAACAAAGGCCCGAGAGTGGTATTTGGAGATATTCTGCTTAACTATGGAGTGTTCATGGTCGTCGCTCTCATTGCCAATCTTGCAGCCGTCTTTGTGGCGGTGACAGCTTAGCCCACACTGTTTCTGTTTCCCGGCGCCTCAACGAAACTTTTATAAACGAACTTCAAATTCAAACCGCCATTTGCCCCCGTAGCTTAGCGGTGGAGCGTGCGGCTGTTAACCGCAAGGTCGCCAGTTCAAACCTGGCCGGGGGCGCTCTTCGAGCCCGTAGCTTAGTCTGGTGGAGTGCTCGACTGATAATCGAGTGGTCCCGTGTTCAAATCACGGCGGGCTCATTCTTTTTTTTTCTTATGCGCCTCTTTCGTTAACTTTATTAAGTTCTTGTCGTTCCCAAAAAAATGCCTCTCGACCAAGCGGTCATCCAATTGCTCGAACGCGCGGAGTTTTCTCAACACATTGTCAAGGGCGCGCGGGTCTCCTACAACCGGGCAGAATCGGCACGACATGTTGCGTACGTATGCTTCACGAGGCGCTACGAAACATCGCTTGCTGCCCAGAGCACAGAAACCCTGCTTGATCTCTATCTGCGTGCGCTTCTGAAGGGCACGTCCCGACATCCTTCTTCTGATGCATTGACACGGGCATTTCGAGGGGTGCGTGTTGAGCAGTCAGCATTATTCACTGACCGCAATCAAGACCTGCTGACTATGGGGTTGCCTTTGAAATTCTCTTCGATGGATGCGGTGGCCCAGATCTTTGACGTCGTCGATGAAATGCTCTCAAACCCTCGCGCGGCGACGGATGGATCGGTGTTTGAGAACGTCCGCAAGGAACATCTTGATTCTATCGAAGACAGGATCGGGAATCATGACGCAAGGGCATCCACGCTTTTTTTTCGTAAGTTCTTCCCGCAAAGCGCGGCGCTTGAAGATGAAGACGAGAAGACCATCGTTAAGGAAGCAACATTCCATTCGTTACAGCGGATAGCCAAGGAGCATCTCTCTGGGTCCGCGGTAACTTTATTGTACTCAGGGCATGCTGATCTCAGCGACATCGTCGAGCAGTTCCTGTCGCGCGTGACTGTCTACGGGCATGGAACAGAAGCGCTGCCTGCACCAGAAGTCGAGTGGCTTCCGAAAGTGACCGGTCCTGTGCACGAGTGCGGACCCTCGCAGCAGATGCAATTCATACGGGCATATCCACTTGAGGACGCGCTGAGACATCCTGAAGACTGGGCGGCATTGAAATTGGTCAATCAGCTGCTTGGGGGAAGCGGCTGGACTTCGCCATTGATGCAGATCATACGCGAAAAGCACCATCTTGTCTATGGGATCCGTTCCTTATATCTTCCGAAGAAAAATGTCATCTTTATCTCGACGAGCCACGAGCCCGCGGTCTACACGAAAATTGTCGAATTGATGGACGGCATCGTTGCTGATATCGCCGAAGGCAGCTTCAGCGATGACGCATTTGGAAAAGCGAAGGCCCAATTGCTTGAGGAGCATCTCGTGAGCTATGGGCACGGCCTCTCCACCTGTGATCAACCTGATTTCAGAGTGAATAACGCATATAACCAGTTTGTAAGGAGGGCAGTAGACCTGTCGCGGTTAGAAAGTTATCGCATTCTTGCAGCGGTGCAGCCATCGGATGCGCGTCACGCGGCGCAACGCTTCCTTGATCCAATGCGCAGCCAGATTTTCACCTACTCAAAGAGTGGAAACCCATGAACGATATCAGTTACCAGGAGCTTGAATCAGGACTGAAGCTGTATGTCCTTCCTTCGCCTTCTCCGGTGCAGCTCTACCAACTGTTCACCCCTTTCGGCGGGGATATTCTGCGCTACTGTGACCAGATGGATGGAAAGGAGATGATTCTGGAACCCGGCAGCGCACATTATTTTGAGCATGTGCTTTTCATCATGCCTCCGCTCGGGAAAGACAGAAAACCGGTCAAATGGCGCACGTCCACTCCGAAAACCAAGCGCAATCTGCGCGATGGGCTCACGGAACTGAAAAACAACAAGGCGATCGTCGTCAACGCGTATACATGGAATGACATCACGAACTACTGGTTTGCTGGACGACAAAATAACCTGGAGAATCTTGAGACGATGCTCGACTTTGTTTTTACCGCATACCTTCCGCAAGACCGCTTCAAGAAGGAAGTCACCACGATCCTTGATGAAGCGCGACGTTCTGAGAATGATGCCTCGACAAAACAGTTCAACGCGTGGGCGCTCCAGGCGTACCGCAATCACGGTGCCCGTTATCCTGTGATAGGCACGCTTGAAAGCATTAAACGCATTGCGCTTGAAGACGTGCTCTCCATACATTCGATGTTCTATCGACCTTCGAACATGAGCCTTGTCGTTATTGGCAATGTTTCTGCCGATGTCGTGGCGGAACGTGTATCCAAGAAACTGACTGCGTTGGGCAAAGGGACGTACGCGCCTCCCCCGCAGGAGGTGCTTGAGAAGGAACCTGCAGAAGTGGCGGTGGCTGATAATTTCTTGTCACCTGTGCTGCGTGCAGATATTATCCGCCCGAACGTGATCGCGGGATGGAAAGTGATCATGCAGCCCTCGATCGACAGGCACTTGGCAGTCATGTTTGCAGGCCAAGTGCTGGGAGGGATGGGCAGCAAGATCCGTGAACGCTTGGTTTCTCAAGGGATTGATGAACGGACCTTTGGAGGAGAAGGCCACACGTTCCGTGATCATGGGCAGATCGCCGTTGGCGCAGATACAAATGACCCTGCCCGCTTCAAGGAACTGATCATGAATACTGTTGATGCTGCTGTCAGGAAAGGCTTTCCTCCTGAAGAGATCGAGTACGCAAGAAACTCGCTCCTCACTGATGAAGACAGCGCGGCTGATGACATCCTAGAACTTGGACGACGGCTCGTACGCTGGGGAGTGCTCACGAGGAACCCGAGGGATTACTTTACCGCACTTAGACGGACTGAGACCATCACCGCGGATGATATCAACGCGCAACTTTCAGACATCCTTAATCCAGAGCACCTGTCGTTCTCGCTGATGGTTCCTGAAAAGAAATGATTTGTATAAAATGCACTCATTTTCCACCGGTCTATTGACCGGTGGTCATTCGGTAGTCAAAAGCTCGCTATTTGTAAATGCGAGCGACCCGAGCGAAGCGAGCATGCCACCAGTCTATTGACTGGTGGTGGTCGCGAGCTTTTGACTTTCAGAAACTTTTTTGTTGATTCTGGAAACGAGTAGGATACCTTAAATATTGCCTTCACTTTTTTGCGTCAATGCCGCCCAAAAAAGCACAGCATGAAGCAAGTGTTGAGTTGCTCACGAATAATGACACCATCAACCTTGCACTCGACACCATCAAAATCGGCAAGCAAGCGCTCGTGTTTGTTGGAAATAAGCGAAGCGCTGAAAAAACTGCAGAGGACATCTCTTACAAAATCAAGGAATCCGAAGTTTCACCGAGCCTAAAAGAGGCCTGCAGTGATGTCGAGAAAACGGTTTTGAACGCGCTTTCAAACCCAACCCGCCAGTGCGAGCGCCTAGCATTTTGCGTGAAAAAAGGAATCGCATTCCATCACGCTGGGCTCACAGCAACACAGCGCGAAGCAATCGAAGATGGATTTCGGGCAGGGCATATCAAAATCATCTGCTGCACGCCGACTCTCGCCGCCGGTGTCGATCTTCCTGCCTTCCGTGCGATCATCAAAGACCTTAAACGCTACAGCACTGCTGGGTGGGGGGGCATGCAGTACATTCCAGTACTCGAATACTTGCAGATGGCTGGGCGGGCCGGACGGCCAAAATATGACACGTGCGGTGAAGCGATTTGTCTTGCGCCAACCACTGCAGACAAGGAAGAGATCGTAGAAAAATATCTTCACGGTGAACCGGAAGATATATTCTCAAAGCTTGCAGTGGAGCCGGTTTTACGAACGTATCTTCTCTCACTTATCGCAACCAATTTCATCCGCAATCAAGCAGAGATTATGGAATTCTTTGCACAAACATTCTGGGCATTTCAATTCAAGGACATGAATAAGCTTGAGCGCATCATTAACAAAATGCTTCGCTTGCTCGAAAGTTTCGGCTTTATAACTGTGGCAGGAGCCGAGAATGCCGGGTTCGTCTCCGCAGATGATCTTGACGAAGGACGATTACACGCAACGCTTGTAGGAAAGCGCGTTGCAGAGCTCTACATAGATCCTCTTACCGCGCACCACATAATCACTTGCCTCAAACACGTGCCGACGAAAGGCGCCACGCCCTTTGCACTCTTGCAGATGGTAAGCAACACACTGGAGATGAGGCCGCTGCTCAAGGTAAAGACCAAAGAATTCAACGAGATTTCAGAAAAACTTGCATTACACGAATCTGATCTTCTCATGACTGAACCAAGCGTGTACGAGCCTGACTACGATGACTTCCTCAATTCTGTCAAGACAGCGCTTTTCATGCACGAATGGATCGATGAGAAGGACGATGAGTATTTGCTTGAGACATTTGATGTCAGGCCAGGAGAAAGCCGCACCAAGATCGATTGCGCAGACTGGCTCCTCTACACCGCAGAAGAATTTGCGCGTTTGATGCAGATGCAGCCAGTCATCAGAGAAGTTGTGAAACTGCGCTATCGCCTCAAATACGGCGTGCGTGAGGAACTCATCCCGCTCCTCAAACTCCAGGGTATTGGGCGCGTTCGCGCACGCAAGATTTATAATAATGGTATAAAGGACATTGGAGATGTCAAGCGGGCCGATGTGACCCAACTTGCACAACTGTTGGGAAAAGCAGTTGCACTTGATGTAAAGAAGCAGGTCGGTGATGATATAATCAGAAACATGGTTCCTGAACACAAGCGCAAGGGACAGATCAGCCTGCTTCATTACGAAAAGTAACAGCCCATCCATTAAATTTAGTGTAACACACAATGCTAGACTTGTATCTTATCCGGCACGCGCAGAGCATCAGAAATAAAACGCCAGAAATAATTGGCGGACGGTCGCAGCAGTGCCCACTCACACCGTTGGGGGAACTCCAAGCGCAGTGCTTGGGCAAGCGGCTTGCTGCTGAAGGAATGGTTTTTGATTGTGTTTATTCGTCTCCTGCAGAACGTGCGAAAAGGACTGCTATAATCGCGTGCAAGGACATTGGTTTTTCGCTTGACGCCATTGTGCTGTCTGAAGATATTCTTGAGCTTGATCAAGGTGACTGGGAAGGGAAGGTGCGGGCAGAAATGCATACGCCGCAGAATATCGAGCTCATGGGCACCGACTACCTTGGATTTCGGCCACCCAATGGAGAATCTCAGAGAGATGTGGAAGCACGCATGCTTGGATTTGTGAAGAGATACATTGAGCCTCAGGCGCGCACGCCAGGCAAGCGCATCGGCGTCTTTTCTCACGGGCTCGCTATACGCTGTCTGCTTCGTGGAATGATGGATTTCTCACCTTCACTCACGTATCGGATGCAAACCGAGAACACATCAATCACGCAATTGCATTATGACCTGCGCGGTTGGACTCCGATCAGGATCAATGATGCAGCACACTTGGCGCTGCTTAAATAATTATAAGGGATCACAACCTCTTATAAAATCGTAGGGTGAATACCCACAGATTTATCTGTAGGATGAAGCCCGTCGTCTCTTTCTAGTGTTTGTGTGAGAGAAAGACTAATCTCTAAGACGCTACGGTGCCAATCTCTCTCTACACGCTGGAAAGAAACTCTTCGTCGCTGTCGCTCCTCCCACTTCGTAGTCGGAAGAGTTTAACAGCAACTGCTACGTTATTTCATACTCACTGCAACATCACAAAAATATAAGCCATACGAGTCCCAGCCATTCGCAACACCATCTTTTAGACAAGCCACTAACTCTTTAGGCTTAATGTTTTTATTCCTTAAAGCTATCGCATTTTCAATTGCTAACATTCTCGTTGCTTCACGAATGAGAACATATCCTTTCGCTGGATGCAAGTGTCCAAAAGAGTGATATAATTCATCAACATCTTTCTCAATTCCGTCAAAACCTTCTTTTCTATATCTCTCTTCAATTGCTCTCTGCCTACTTATGATATCGAGCTGGCTAAAATCCATCCAGGGCAATAAAGTTTCTAGAGGTGTTTGTAAAAATCCCGGCGGAAGCGTGTCTTTAAACTGTTGAATAGCAACAGGATCGCCTTTTCTCATTCGTTCATAAATTGAGACCATATTTTTATGAAAATCATCATAATCATAAACGCCAGAGGCAGCAAATTCTGCTACTGTTTCATCCAATAAACAATCATAAAACGTCGCTTTTGAAGTGTGGGGACCAAATAATAATCCTTCTTCAAACATTAAATAGTGTGTTGCTTCGTGAAATAACGTTGCTTCATGCTGTTTTTGAGGTACGTGAAATCTCTTCTCCTCTGCTGAAAATGCTCCGCCAATAAGTGTGCTAACAGCTTGAGGAAAATAGAGAATCTTAAACTCTCTTGGTCTTTTCTGAACACCAAGAACTTCCTCTGCTCTTTCAATTATAGCTCTCAAGCTCTTTTCATCTACTTCAATAACCTCGCCAGCAGCGTAACTCCGTACTGGTTCTAGCTTAGCAACGTCTATGTCCATAAAATAACGTTTAATCCACCCCCTTTATGAAACTTTGGTCTCTGTTGAGCAGTGCCCAACAAAGCAAACATTTTTATACTACCTAACCTATTTGTAGGTAATTCAATACCAAATAACAGGTAGAATGCTCACCAAACAACAACTAACTATTTTAGGTGTCTTCAAGAAAGACCTCTTTGCTAGTTTGACCTTTAAACAAATTAAAGAAGAAAGCAAACAAAAATCAAATAATATTGTTCAGATTGCCATTAAAAAATTCAAAGAGCAAGATTTAGTAAGAACAGAAGTAACGGGGGATGTAACTACTTATTCTTTGAATCTGGATAATAACTTAACTTTATCTTACCTAAACATAATCAATGACCTAGAGATACACAAAAAAAGATTTCCAAAAGAAATACTATCAGAAATCCAGAAAAGACTCTCAAAACAAACTAATTTCTTTATTTTAATTGTATTTGGTAGTTATGCTAAAAATAAAGCAACTGAGAAATCTGATTTAGATATAGCTGTTATTGTCGAATCAGAACAGATTAAAAAAGAGATAACGCCTTTTTTGGAAACTGTAAAAAGAAGAGAAATAAAACCACTAGATTATCATGTTTTTACTAAAAGTGAATTCCTAGAAATGCTTAAAGCAGAATCTGAAAATGTAGGCAAGCAGATTTATAAAAACAACCTTATTTATTATGGTTTTATTGAGTATTGCAATCTGATACGAGGAAGAAAAAATGGGTGATGAAGCAGAACTGTATCTTCAAAGAGCAGAGAACGAACTGGTAACAGCACAAATGCTATTTGATGTTTCCAACAATCCAACACTTCAAAAAGAACAGTTTAAGCTTGAGAAAGACTTCACTTTTTACAGCCCAGTGATTGGCCATTCTTACTATTCCATTTTCTATTCAGCAAAAGCCATT
>JACRKM010000053.1 GCA_016219765.1 Candidatus Woesearchaeota archaeon | reverse complement strand
TTTTCGAATTTTTGTTGTGACGAAAACCTTTCTTCACAACATTTTCACTTTTACAGGAATCACAAGTAACGACCATATTCAACACCTCGAAATAAGAAAAGTGTTCAAATATTTAAAGATGACGTTAATTAGACAGTATCGTATTGAATTGGGGTTGGTGCGAAAATAATTGTAATTACTTATCGTGCCGCCGCTACCGCGACTCTCGACGCGTCGCTCGCCCACCGCCACGCCGGGCTCGTGATATGTCTGTGCTCGTAGAGGACCGACATTCCCCGATGGGGCATCCCCCTTGTCGGTATGAATGAGTAATTGTCTACCTCTCGCGAAAAGGCGGTGGCGGTGAGCGTGGCGGCGGCGAAGTAAGGGAATTTTGCACTAATTCTTATTGAATTATGAGTATTTGTTTAGTGCGCGGGTTGCTGCTGAACCCCGTAGGCTTTAGCCTGCATATGGAGCTTATTCTGACTCGAAGTTTTATATGAAAAAGAAAAGCCGTTTTATTGCTTAGGCAGAACTTCTTTTGCAGGCTTCAAACTTTTCCATGAAAGCTCAAAAAGTCCTTCAAGAGCGCTTGCAAAAAAGGGTGTGTTGACCCAGATGCCCACATCGTACGTTGGGTGAACTTCTTGATCGTCCATTACCATGAAGATGAGTTCTGTGCCATCGACTATGCAGAATCGTGCTTTGCTGTTTGCGTGACGCACCTCTGCTACATCACCGAGGTCTTTAAGCACCCGCGAGCAATCCTTCGTTATCGGAGCGGCGATGCGAATCTTCACTCCGCGCTTCTTTAGCTTTTCAAACACCGGTTTAAGGCCTTCGATCTTGCGCATCAAGCCTTGCGTTGTCGTCATGATTGTTACCGATTCTTCCGCATTACGGATTGTAAGCTCTAGATGATTGTACAGGTTGTGTCTACCCCGCAAACTGCCGGAAAGATCTGCTGGTTCGACCAGTTCTATACCTTGCGTGTGCAAGGACTTAAGCTCATCAAGCACCTCAGTTCCTTTGAGTTCCTCAAGACGCTGGACCTTGTCATCTGCTTCCTCTTTCATATTTTTCTTTACACGATCAAGAACTTCTTCAGGAGGAACCGCGATATACTTGATTGGCTTGCCTAGCTTCGTAACAGCAAAACCCTTTTTTTCCAGGCTTTCAAGAACATCATACGAACGAGAACGAGGAACATTCGCAATATCAGACAACTCACCAGCAGTAGAAACCCCACGCGACAACAACGCAGTCCAAATCTTCACCTCATAAAGGTTCAGTGAGAAGTAGCGCCGCAGTTTAGATAGAAATTCTTCTTTAACTATCATCGTGAAACCCTCCCCCTTTTTCTGTCAAACAGTTGCTACCAAATCAAACTTAATGAAAATTACTACGGATTACTGGTTAATATATGTTGCGCTTTTTATTTCCCAGACAGTAGAACAAACCGGGAAGAAGGACTTTTCACTCACCAGTGAAGAACTGAATCGTATACGTTACGCGCTGGCCTTTGCCCGCACTTCAGCAACCTTTTCCTTTTTCAGATCCGACATGACTTCATCTGCTTTTGCTTGGAAGTCCTTATTGATACGCACGCGATTCTTAAGCAACGTATCCGTCGCACCAACGAGCGCATCAAGCGTCAACTTCTTTGTGTATTCTGCTTGGGCAATCTCCTTATTCAATATCTCCAACAACTCGTGCGCGGATTGTTGGCCAACCGCTAACTGGTTTTCAGCTTGCTTGAACACGTTCTTTGTCTTGATGCCTTTCTTTGCAGCGAATCGTGATATGTTCTCTTCCCATTTCTCTGCCTCTATATCCATCAGTAATTCCTTCTGAATCTTGTTTTGGTCTGCACCACCTTCCCCTTTTATTACATCGAGGGCTATCTGGCCGAGTGCCTTCACTGCATCATTGAGACGCATCGACGCAATGTTACAGAATTCTGCCGATTCCTGAATCTTGTACGCATCCTGGATCATGAAGCGATTCTGTTCCATAAACGGCATCAATTCTTTCTCAACAAACGCCTTTGATTGTGTCAGCACAGCAGCCAAGTCACCAAAAATATTCCCTGTATTCGTCGAGATCACTATCGCAAGCTCTTCAGGAATCTCGCCCCTCTCCATCACGCCAACGGCCTGCTCAAACGCGGCGTATGCATTCTTCATTTTTGCAATGCCCTCCTCGATGCTCTTATCGTATTTCTCCATCCGTTCATCTGCACCAGAAAGATTTCTCCCAAGGTCCGTCAACCGTGATGCATCTGCTCGCAGTTTTTTTAAGACTTCGTTGTGCTTTCCAAGAACGGCATGCAAATAATTTCCAATCTGTACAAGCTTTTCATATTCCTGCTTCATTATGTCCCGCTCTTTTGAAATATTATCCATTCCTCCTTTGAGTTTCTTCTTCGTTTCTGAATCCTTGACCGCAGCGTACCTTTCAAATGCCTTCTCCAATGCGCGTTCTTTTTCATTCAACTTACGCCCAAGCTTCCTGATGCTCGCCTTTGCAGCAGCCTTCAAGCCAGACTCATCCACAAACTCTATGCGCGATATCTTGCCGGCTTCACTGCTCGCGTCTTTGAGCATCTTCACTGTTGAGCGAAACACACCAAGTGTGCGCTTGCGATACTGCTCTTCATATTTTTCATCATTGACAAGCTCGCCCATAAGTCTGATTATATCTGCCATGAATTTTTCAAGATATTTTGTGGCAGCGGCATCGATATCGCTGCTTTTGTTGATGTTCTTGAGCTGCGCATCGAGATTGCGGAGCATCTCTTCGACGCGCGCATTACGCTGCTGAGCTGTCAGCTCAGCGTTGTGCAACTGCTCAAGCGTCTTGCCGATCTCTGCTTCTCCCGCAGCAATCGCTTCAACGTGCAGCGTCGCTTCAAGAGTACGTTCTTCAAGCTTTGCAGCTTCTTCTGTCACTGCACCAAGCGCGCCCAGCTCTCCGTGTTCCCCGCGCACCCCCATCCGTTCGATCTTCTTTTCTGTCTTGATGGCTTTGGTGTCCGCTGCAATGGGAAAACCCATCTCTGCAGCGGCAGCTTGCTCAGCACGCGTGCCAAATTCAGCCCGTTTGATCAGTCGACGACTCCACCAACCCATGCCTGCTGCGCCAACTCCTGCCAGGATTCCAGCAAGCGCATTTGAGAAGAGCAAGTATGAGCACAGCCACAAAAACAGGAGGCTTACCAGCATGCCCTTAAGCTGCATGCGATGAAAATTCCACACTATAACAATAGAAACTAACAAGAACAAACCGGTGAGAATCAGTACTGGAGAAATCGGAAGAACAAAAGTCAAGAGTAAGATACCGAATGCGATTTGCCCAATAACGCTTTTTATTCCCTGTTTATCTTTGAGTTTGCGCACGATATCAAAAATAAGAAGGGCTTCCAGAATCACGATCAGCCAGTACGGCGCGAATCCGACAGGGAGGATTTTCTCAAGTTCAGTTATGATTGTACCATCAGGACCTGTATAGGATCCAAGATCACTAAGAGCATCAACCGCGGCCATCAAGTCAACTCTTTTTGTCGAAGCATACAACGCACTGGGGTTGGTGCGAAAATGGTTGCTATTAATTATCTTGCCGCCGCCACCGTGACGCTCGACGCGTCCCTCGATAAGAGCATAGCTCTTATCATCTCAAGAGCGGGCACGCCTGCGGCGCGCCCACTGAGGGTTGTGACGACAGCGGGAGACCTGCACCGCCACGCCAGGCTCGTGATACGTCTGTGCTCATGT
>JACRKM010000051.1 GCA_016219765.1 Candidatus Woesearchaeota archaeon | reverse complement strand
GACGACGGCCTCAATGGTTTCAATGACTTAGACGACAGTGGGCGCTTTGTGCGGGTAGGAGCGGCGCTGCAAGAATGGCGAGCTAAACAGATATAAAAGCGGTGTTTTGTGAAGTAAATGTAAAAGAGAGATTTAGTATGAAAAAACTCTATCATTTTCTTGGATGTTTGTTCTTTCTTGTCTGGACTATTATAGGTCTGGTTATCATTCTTGGAGGAGTTGCACTTGTCATCACAATCAAGAATGCTGATTTTTCAGCGTTTACTCCGCAGTCGATGCTTGGAGGAATGATTGATAGATCGGCAGGACAAGGTGTTGGCCCGACTACTCAACAGATCGACTGCGCACGGAAGATTTTGGGCGGTGCAAGAATAAAAGAACTGCAGCAAGGCAATCAACCGCCGACACAGGAGGAGATGGATAAGCTAAAACCGTGTTTTCCGGAGGGAATCACCGGTGAACAAAAATAATAAATAGCAGCCACGCGATCAGTGTTTCTGACAATACGTGATAAGCGGTATTTGTTTATCGGTAGCTCACATCAAAGCATCTTAGAGACGTAAGGTCCATCACGCAGATATCCTAGATTGTAAAAATACTCGCGTACACCTATGCCCGAGATGACGAGCATCTTTTTCTTATTGTGCGCGCGTGCAAGTTCTTCTGCACGCTGCATGAGCTTTTTTCCCCAGCCTTTGTGCTGCACGTCCCCCTTCGCTCCGATCTGTACGGCAGAGCCGTACACGTGCAGTTCTCTGACTATTGCAGAGTCTTTAGTGATCTCGTCACGAAGCTGTTGCGAGGGAAACCGCATTCGGCAAAACCCGAGCAGCACATCATTTTTCTTATCTTCAGCAGAGATAAAGAACTCAGTCCCGCCGCTGGCTTCAAAACTTTGGACAACGATCTCTGCGTGCCCGACTTTTCTGGCACGGCCTGCTTCGCGGCAACGGATGCACCTGCAGGCAATTTCCCGCTCATTGCACATTTTAGCAACAACTTGCCGGAGGTTTGTTTTGTCGACACCGGCAATGGTCATCTTAGTAGGAATGTCCCGTTGCACGCGCATGATGCGGCAATATGGCGGCACAAATTTTTTTATTTCAGCGATGCGATCAGCAGCTTCGCTGGTTGATATCGGAGTGAAAATTCCACGTTTGAAATCTTCGTACAGCGGCGTACCGGGCATTACCATGCACGGGTAGATCTTCAGCATATCAGGACGATATGCAGGATCATCAAAGAGCTGTTTCATTCCTGCTATATCTTGTTCACGTTCGATTCCGGGCAGGCCAAGCATCATGTGAAAGTTGAGCTTGAAGCCAAGGTCTTTGAGTACGCGAATGGCTTCAACATTCTCTTTTACTCCGTGTCCTCTATTGATTGTGCGCAATGGTTCTTCGTACACGCTCTGCACGCCTAGTTCAATGCGTGTTGCACCCAAGCGAAGCATTTGGTTTCCATCCGTTAGAAGTCCCCAGTCGGGTTTTGTTTCAATAGTGATGCCGATGCAGCGGATGCTTGATATTTCATTACGCGATTGTTCAGCTTCCAATGTTGAGGCCCCTTTCAGGAATGCCATTTTTCTGCGGATGTTTGCCGCGCGGCGGGGATCCCCGATCGTTCCTGGAAGTTCGAAAAATTCTTTGAATGCGGGCATGTTAAAATGGCTATTGACGAAGAAGCTGTCTGAAAAGTCGTTCATTGCTTTTAATGCGTACGTGACGAATTCTTCTTGATAGCTCTTAGGCGTTGCAGGAAACGTGCCTCCCATGATGATAAGGTCAGCCTTATCGGGAATGTGCCCGCCTACGACGTACTGTTCAAGGCGGTTGTACATCTGGAAGTAAGAGTCATAGTCTGCGCGGATTCCGCGAATGGTCGCTGGTTCGTGCCCTGTGTAGCTTTGCGGGACATCGCCGTACGGTGATCCGAGTCCTCCCGGGCACATGGTACATCGTCCATGCGGGCACCTGAATGGGCGAGTCATGATTGCAACAGGAGAAACTCCGCTGATTGTCCGTACAGGTTTTGTCAGTAGAAGTTTTTTGAGTTGAGGTATGTCTGCCTGATCAGCGTGCAACAGAATCTCTATATCGGTCGGTATTTCCTTCTCTTTGAACTCGTAGCACAGTTTTACTTTGTAGCGGGCAAGATCATTTTTAGATAGCGGGCTTTGTTTGAGGGTTGAGATAACCTGTGCAATCATTTTTTGACGGTTAGTTGATGTGAATTCCACCTCGACTTCCGCAGCAGTTGCTTCTTGAACCATGATGATCATTACAAGAGATTTTTCTACTTCAAAGGCGCGAGAAATAGGGAGTATTTATAAAGATTAAGTCCATAAGGCGCGTTATTGAAAACATTTTGTTTCTCAACGCCAGCACAGTCTCTTCAGTGTCAAACTCAATTCAACCCAATGATGAAATAAACTCAACATCTTCTTATGTGTGTGGAGGAGGCGTCACTGTGCGTCTTTCGCATGCTTTGCTCTGCACGCGTCGCAGTAAAATCGGACAGAGAATGGAGCATCAAGATCCACAAAGTAGCGAGCCTTGCATTGCCTGCAAAAACCGATGACGCGGTATGGCCGCTTGATTTTCTTTTTTGGTTTTTCTGCTTCTGAAGGCATTGCCTGAGTTTTCCCAATCGCAGGGTCCTTTGCTCGTTCAGTTCTTTTCATATAAAATCTCCATTGCTATGCTGGAAGAATGGTTTTAGTACTCTTCATGTGTCCGCCGTTTTATACTAGTGGACACAGCCATTCCTACAGCAAATACGATAGCAAGTATCACTCCTATATATATCCAGCTCTCCAGAGACAGGGCCATAGTGCCAAAAATACTGTTCAGAGGCGTGTACACCACAACCAGTTGCAAAAGAAGGGAGATTGCAAGTGCAAGAAGAAGCATTTTATTTGAGAAGAATGGTGTTTTATACACTGAGCGGATCATATGAAGGCGAATGAGTTCGAGGAATACAATTGTTGTAAAAGCCATTGTTCGTGCAGTGGTGACGTCTGTTCGAAGGCCGATCCAAAACGCGTACAGTGTGGCTGCTGCGATCAATGCTCCGATAATAATTATGTTGAAGACCATTCCGCGCGACATGATTTTATCAGTGACTTTACGGGGCTTGCGGTCCATGGCGTTTGGTGGTGTAGGATCTACTCCAAGGGCGATTGCGGGAAGCCCATCAGTGATAAGATTGATCCAGAGGAGCTGCACTGCAATCAATGGGAGAGGCAAGCGCATGAGGGATGCAAGGAAAACCACGAGCACTTCACCAACATTGCATGATAATAGATAATTGACGAATTTGCGGATGTTGTCAAAGATTCCTCTGCCCTCCTCGACGGCGTTGACGATGGACGTGAAATTATCGTCAACCAGGATCATTTCACTCGCTTCCTTTGCGACGTCTGTTCCAGAGATTCCCATCGCGATTCCGATATCCGCTTTTTTGAGTGCTGGTGCATCATTCACTCCATCGCCAGTCATCGCGATGATGTGCTGTTTTTTTTGCAGGGCATCCACGATGCGCACTTTGTGTTCAGGACTAACGCGCGCATAGATTCCGATATCTTCTACCTTTGCTTCGAATTTTTCAAAGGAAAGGGCATCGAGCTCATCTCCTGTGATCACTTTCCCTTTGATGCCTAGTTGTTGTCCGATCGCGATAGCAGTATTTCGATGATCGCCGGTGATCATGATGACTTTAATGCCTGCACGCTCACAGCGATGGATCGCTTCTTTTACTTCCTTGCGCGGAGGGTCAATCATGGCCTGCAGGCCGACAAAGGTCAGCCCTTTTTCGTAAGATTCTTTCTTTTCTCCTTTCTTTATTTCTTTGTAGGCAAAGCCAAGGATTCGCAGTGCGCGTGATGCATACTCGTCATTTTTTGCAAGGACGACTCTTCGACTTACAGGTGTGAGACTAACTTTTTTTCCATGTAAGAGTATACTATCACATTTTGAGAGCAGGATGTCTGGAGCTCCTTTGATGTACGCTACAAGTTTTCCATCAATCTTATGTACGGTGGTCATGATCTTGCGTTCAGAATCAAACGGTATTTCGTCAACACGCAGATAGCGTTTCTTGAGTTCGAGCCTGTCGACGCCCGCCTTGAGTGCGCTTGTGATCAGGCATGCTTCTGTGGGATCGCCGATCGCCGCCCAGGTTGTTCGATCGATCTTAGAGTCGTTACAGAGAGCTCCTATTTCGAGGAGTTTTCGGACTTTGGCGGCAGGGGCGTCGATGGCTCCTTCAGGTGTATATCCGCTGCCGTGTACTACGATATCTTCTCCGTCAACAAATAGCCTCTTGACTGTCATTTCGTTGTGGGTGAGTGTGCCTGTCTTATCTGCGCAGATAGCGGTGACGCTTCCCAGTGTCTCGACGGAAGGGAGGTGGCGCATGAGGGCGTTCTTTTTGACCATGCGCTGAACGCCAAGTGCTAGTGAGATTGTGACTACTGCTGGCAGCCCTTCAGGGATTGCAGCGACGGCAAGTGCGACGGCGGTGATGAAAAGTTGAAGCATGGTTTCTTGTCCTTCGAGAAGGCTTACGAGAAAGACGACTGCACAAACGACAAGAGTGAGCACGCCAAGCCATTTGCCAAAGCCAGCAAGCTGGCGCTGTAAGGGTGTCTCTGATTCTTCTGCTGTCTGGATGAGCCGCGCAATCTTGCCCAATTGTGTTTTCATGCCTGTCTCGACTACGGCTGCCCTCGACCGTCCACGTGTGACGATCGTTCCTGAGAATAGCATGTTTTTTTGTTCAGCGATGCAGGCTTTTGAAGAGACATCACACGCATATTTCTCGACCGGTGTTGATTCGCCGGTCAACGCCGCTTCTTGCGTTTCAAGATTTACTGCCTCTATGATTCGTGCATCTGCAGGAATCTTTGCGCCAGTTTCCAGCACAAGCACGTCGCCTGGGACGATATTTTTTGCATCGACACTGACTTTCTTGCTGTCCCGCAACACGATGGTGTGCAGGCTTACCATTTTTTTGAGCGCTTCAATCGACTTTTCCGCTTTCATCTCTTGAATAAATCCCAGGATTGCATTGAGAACGAGAATTACGCCGATGACGACTGCATCCACCCATTCATTGATGAATAATGATATTACTGTTGCACCAAGAAGGACCCAAATGACCGGGCTGTTGAATTCACGCAGAAATACTGTTATCGGACTTTCGGGCGGCTTTTCTATGAGGGTGTTTTCACCATGTACTTGGAGCCGTTGCGCAGCATCAATTGAAGAGAGTCCCTGCGGCGAGGTTTTCAAATTCTTATAGACGAGATCGAGAGGCAGCGTTGGCCATTCATGTGGGGCAGTGCCGGATTGCGTCGGTTGTTGGTCGGTAGCCATTCGATGT
>JACRKM010000052.1 GCA_016219765.1 Candidatus Woesearchaeota archaeon | reverse complement strand
CGCTGGTGCGCAAGTCGGTGAAGATGTCGCTCGTTGACAATCGGTTTGACTCCAATACAGAAGACGATGTTCCTGTGGAAGTCTTGGTCTCGTATGCAGAGAAGGACATTGCAGTTCTGCGGACAAAAACAAAGCTCTATGTGTCGCACGCGTGGAAGGTCGCTGATCAGAAGAGTCTAAAGGTTGGTGAACAGGTTTACATCGCAGGCTATCCGCGTTCTATCGCAAAAGTGCTCTCAAGCGGAACAGTTGCGAACACCACGGGTGTACCTAACGATGAGTCTGCAAAAGTCGCATGTATGATTCTTGCTGACGCGGACGCCACGACCGGGAATTCTGGAGGTCCGCTATTTGTCCGTCGTGGAGATGATCTTTACTTTGCGGGTATAGTGACAACAGGGTTTGCGTTCTTGTCTGCCGCCGTTGGGAGCGCGTGTTTTGAAGCGATTCCGGGACTCAGTTATACATCTTCAGAGCCGGGCGGATTGTCGAAGGAGGCAAAAAAGTGAAATTGCTCCCGTGCACACACAAATGATGATGAATAAATGATAATAAATAAATCTTGATGGAGTTGATTCAAATGCAGGCAAAGATTGCTATTACAACATTGGCGACGATGGTGGGACTTGCTACAACAGCGGTTGGTTGTGGCGGCATGAGTGCATACGCTCGGTCAACGATGGAACTGGAGAAGAAGGTGTCACATGACCTGGAAGATATTGCCCGTTCAGTGCATTGCGTGCGCGTTTCAGCCACCTATGAAGCAGACAATGAAAATGCGTTACTTAAGCTGAAGAAAACGGAGCGGAAGGGTCATGGGACGGCATTTGCATTTGCAGCTGATGAGCAAACTACTTACTTGCTGACAGCAGCCCACGTCGTTGAAGTGGAAGAACATTGGACGCACTGGTTGTTTGGTTCATTTACACTCGCATCGAAATCCGTTAAGCTGGTCGACAATCGATTCGATAATAAAGAAGATGACGATGTTTCAGTAGAGGTGTTTGCGACGTACCCCGGGGTTGATCTTGCAGTCCTCCGTGCAAAAAAGAAACTCCACGTCTCGCACGCGTACAAGACTGTTGATTCAGGGAAGCTCCATGTTGCAGAGGCCGCATATATCGTTGGATATCCAAGAGCGGTTGCGTCCTTCGTGTCTGTTGGGACGATCGGCAATGTAAAGGGCGTCCCGCATTACAATGAGAACGATCTTCCCTGTCTGGTGATGGTGGACGCGGAGATATCTCCTGGAAATTCGGGCAGTCCATTGTTCGTTCGTCGTGGCGATGAACTATACTTTGCAGGCATGATGCGAGGAGCAATGGCGCAGGTTTCATTTGGGATTGGAAATGCCTGCATCGAAGGAAGGCTTCCGCGGGTTGGCACAAAGACGACAGGGCCGGGCGGATTGGAGGGATCAGCAAAGTGACGCTGGCGCCAGGAAGAAATGGGACGCGTGGTGGGTGATTTTCAGTTGGTTATTGCAAAAAAATTCGTGGCGGCTGGCGCAGGAAGCCTTTCAATGTTGCTCACGAGTGGCTGTGTCAACAATTGTTCAAGATCGCAGAGCGAGTACGATCCTGGTTCGCAGGTAATTCTAGAAAGCCGGATTCAAAATGCGCTTAATGACATTGGCCGTTCAACATTTTTTCTCAAAGTGGCCGCAGAATACGTCCCGTTCCTTTCAAGTAACTTGGAGGAGCCATCTGAAGGAGAACCTACGCCAAAGTCAGATGACAACAAGGTATCGGTGTCGGGCACAGCTTTCGCGTACTATCGGGATGAGAATTTCACGTACTTGATCACAGCGGCGCATGTTGTGAGCCCCCCGCCATTTCGTATGGATGAGAATTTAAACTTGCAACGGCTAAAGTCGGAGTCAGTGCAGTTGTCGCTTGCTGATAACCAGCTCGACAAGGATGAGTCAGACGACATCGTGTTGGAGCTCATAAAAACTTATGAAGATGTGGACATCTCAATCATTCGCGCAAAGAATTTTTTGCATGTCTCTACAGCATACGACGCGCTTGAGACAAACAAACTGCGCGCTGGCGAAGAAGTATACGTGCCTGGGTTTCCGTATGGAATGACTCGTTTTGTTTCTACAGGCAAGATCGGCAGTATGGATGGCGTCCCTCATTTCAAAGCACAGAAATTTAGCTGTCCGATCCTTCTGGCCGCGGAAACTGCCCCGGGTCATTCTGGCAGTCCTGTCTTCGTGCGCCGCGGTGATCGCCTGTATTTTGCTGGCATTGTTCTGGGGCTGAGGGATTATATTACGTTCGTGACTGGAAAATCGTGCCTTGACAGTGAAATCCCTGTGCTAGGTAAAGGCAGATGATGATGGCTGAGGCAAGCAGTGATTATGCTCCCACCAAGGACAGCTGCAGAGAGCGAAGAAAGATATCGGAAGTTTACAGCCATCTTTCCTGCTTTGCTCTGCAGCTGTCTATTTTTTTCGTTTATTTTCGTTTAATTATCTGGAGGGAAATAGAGTAGTAGTATTTGTTTAGCCAATATTTCACGCAGCGCCGCCACCGACCTGCGAGCTAGCGAGGAAGGGATACGATTGCACAGCTCTTGAAATACTTATTCCACTCTCACATACGTAGCGAGCGTCGTGGCGACGCTGCGATCATCAAGAGCTAAACAAATACGAGTAGTATATTGACATAATTTACAATCACGAAGACTTTACAATGGCTAAGACGAATCTATTCGATTTGCATGATATTGTATTGGGCGCGCTTGCCGGCGTAGGCGTTGTCTTTACTGCCGCCGTTGGCGTTGAATGCACTTCTTGTGCGCCGGCGCATGTAAGGCAAAAGAATCCTTCTGATGCAACAGCTGTACAAGATGACGCGGCTCTTGCACTCGTTGAATCAAGCATGATGAAGATCAGCTGCACTTCTGCTTCTGGATTTTGGACTGCTGGAAGCAGTGTTGTGTTTCGAACGTTCAGCAATGGCGATACGTATTTGCTCACCGCAAACCACGTGATTGATTATGACAGGACGTGTTATGTAACTGTTGGTGGGCAGAATCACGTATTAAAAATGGAATCACGCCATGCTGCCGCAGATATCGCGATCGTGTCGACGAATATTCCAAACGTGCGCGTGTATATGGTTCCGTTCTTGTTTGATGTGAAAGAAGATCTTGATGTAGTGACTATGGGATTTCGTAGCGATAAGACGTTCTACTCGTTTGGGCACATCGTAGAGATTGAACACAAGAAGAACCAGGGGACGATCGTTGAGAATTACAAGATTCATACGTATGTTCGTCCAGGCAATAGCGGCGGCCCTGTCACTGACGATCATGGAAGAATTATTGGCGTGAATATTACTTGGGACCCCAATTATACGCGGATCGGCAATGCAACCGCTGCCAAGAACCTAAAGCCGCAACTTGAGATGATCCTCAATGCTCCCGATCGCCCATCATTTCCTGTTCTTCCTGTGATTCCTGCATCGATGATGCCTGCCACCGGGTCATCATGCACTGTAGACGCGGGAGTAAATGCCGAGGTCGATGCTGGAGCAGGTACATGGGGAGCATCCTCGTCTTCAATCGATGCGATGGTGAAATAACAAACAACATAATGAACAACAACATAATGAATAACAACCTGATGAACAACAACAAGACAGGTTATGCGTATTTGTTGAGTCCGTCCCTCTCACAGCGCCGCCACGACGCTCGCTATGTATGCGAAACGGAATG
>JACRKM010000050.1 GCA_016219765.1 Candidatus Woesearchaeota archaeon | reverse complement strand
TGTTGATGGCTGACATTCCCCGATGGGGCGTCCCCCTTGTCAGCACCTATACAGTTACTTTCATCCCTCGCAAAAGGGCGGTGGCGGAAATTGTGCTGGTCGTTAAGCTTAAGGTGAAGTTCGTCTAAGCTTTCCACGTACAGCCCATAAATAAATTTATATACTATCATTTGCCAGAACAAAGCAACCGGTAGTTGGAGGATTTAACCATGGCAATTAAAGAAGTTCAGGATATGCCCAAAAAGGCGCAAACAGAACAGAAAAACACACAGTCTATCAGCAAAGATGAACAGATAGGATTCCACAAAGGCGCTCTCTCGACGCTCGCCAAAGAACGCGAAGAGATGATCAAGATACTCAGTATCGTTGAACAGCTGATGCAGATGCATGTCGGTGCGCTCAAAGAACTCGGCGTGGACCTCGAAGCGATCGCAAAACAAAAGACAGCCGCACAAGGCGGTCCATCTGGAAATCCCGGATCAAAGAAAAAGCCGCTTGAAGACGAGATACGCTGAAACGTTGACAAATCTCCACAACAAAGTCCCTCTTACACCGGCATTATTTCTTTTAATTTCATTTGTAACCCTTACAAATTCTAATTCACGCCAGCATCATGACATAATAGTCACGGTCTTGTCGTTTCTTTTCACAATTTCTTTAAAAGCAACCGGCGCTTCTACATCCGCTTGGTGATGTGAATGTCGTGCGGATCGTCAAAATTCTTTGGAGCCGCGGCCCGCATGATGCGAGACTTTTACAATCCGGGAGGCATTGCTTCACATAACGGTGGAATGTTTCACGGAGTCGCTGTTATGCATCCATACGACAAGCAGGCGACACAACAAGAATACAACCCTCTCCTCCACGAAAGCCTTCGCCAGCAGATATACCGATCACAATCAACCGAGCAAGAGAACAACCGGAATACTGCACCGTATATCACTTTTACACGAGCGCCCAGGCTTTCATACACCCCGACAACCAGTCGCGAGCCGGTCATCGCCAATCGCGCCAACCAAGGATACAAACACGTACAGGAAGAGCTCTTAGAAAACGAATCATCGCCACAAAGCATCGAACGCATCCAAGCAGCGTTTACAAAGGGCCCCGTACACCGCAAACCCCAATACGCACGAGCACATCATGACTATTCATTTACAAGCGCGTCGAGAAGATCCGCAATCGAGCAGAAGCGTGCACGGCTCCTCGAGCACATCGTACAAAAGAAACAGAATGCCCATGCAACCAACAGGCCTGCTGCGATGCATCCCGGAACAAACTTCACGATACTCTACAACGAGTCCAAGGATACGCATGGAAAGTACTAAAGAGAATCCGCGGCAATTGCCAATAAAGGGCGTCCTTCACAGGAACAGGATGAACGTGAAAAACAGAATCATCATGGAGGGGCTGCTCATGAAGTACTTTGACATGCCAAAGCTACAACGATCGAGCATGCTGCGCAAGAGGACATGATGGAAGCGTTTGCCAGATGCAAGGAACTTGAGCAGCGCGCGGAAGCAGTCACTGCAAATGACCCGCTCAGCGCGAGCAGGATCTATCTTGATGTAGCAGAACGATACCTTGAGTTATCACGAACGGCAAGCAGTGTCGATGAAACAGAACTTGTCGAGAAGGCAAAAGCACTATTTGAAAAATCACAGGCGCTTGAAAAGAAAGCAGAAGCAAAAGACCAGAGCAGCGCAATCAGGGTCATTGATGATCACCAATTCATGACCGTTAAACCGAACCCGACATTCAAGGACATAGGCGGGCTCGATGATCTAAAGGAAGAGATTCGCCTCAAAATCATCGAACCGCTCAGGCATCCGGATATTTTCGAGTATTACGGAAAACGTGCAGGAGGAGGCATCCTCATGTATGGCCCTCCTGGATGTGGCAAGTCCCTCATCGCCGAGGCGACTGCGGGTGAAGCAGAAGTTGCTTTTTTCAACGTCAAAACATCAGACCTCAAGAGCAAGTTTGTAGGAGAAACAGAAAAAAACATCGCACGCCTCTTTGAGCAAGCACGACAGAGCCAGCCAGCAATTATTTTCTTCGACGAGTTTGAATCGCTCGCGTCCGAGCGCACCAATTCTCAGGGGCACGAGCGAAGCGCACTTTCCCAGCTGCTGATTGAAATGAACGGCGTGGGAACAAAGGACCAGAAGATCCTGCTTCTGGCAGCAACAAACGAGCCATGGCTCATCGATGTCGCAATGAGGCGCGAAGGACGGTTTGGAGCGACCATTTTCGTCCCGGCACCAGACCTTAAAGCACGCTTTGAGATCTTCAAGCACCACCTCCACAACAAGCCAATCGCGGATGACGTGAACCTCTACAAGCTTGCGGGGTTGACGAAGAATTTTTCGGGAGCAGACATCTCTGCGGCAGTCGAAGCCGCGACAGATATCGCGCTGAAAGAATGCTTGAAAACAAAAAAAGCACGCAAAATCACCCAAGCAGATTTCAATGCAGTGCTGAAAAAACGCGAGCCGTCCATCAGTATCTGGTATAAACAGGCACGACTAAAACTTGAGAAAAGCGGATCATGCGAATTCTTCAAGGAACTCGCTGCTGAATGCGATAGGTTCCTCGCAAAGAATTCTATCTCTGCTTATCGTGGAGAAGATCTTCCGGGGGCGGATTCTATTCCTGCTTCGTAGAAACATGAAGCCCGCGCTCAAACAAAGACTGCCAGTGCCCCGCTCTGCAGTGTTTCAAATTACATACGACTGCAACTACCGGTGTATGTTCTGTCTCAATGAGGCACGTGCGAATCCTGCAAAGAAAACCAAAGCCGCGTCCTTTAAAGATCAACAAAATATCATAACTCGGCTTGCTGCTGCTGGCGTAGAAGAACTTGTCATATCAGGAGGAGAGCCGTTGATCCATCCTCACTGTACCAGCCTCATTGCCCACGCAGCGAATTTGGGCATGAAAGTCTCTATCCAGACGAACGGATACTTCATCAACGAGAAATTTTTACAGAAAGTGAAAGGCAAACTGTCCTTTATTCAAGTATCTCTTGAAGGAACAATAAAAGAACATGAACTTGTCACATGGACACACGATTTTGAGCGAGTCGCCGCAAACATGCGCAGGGTTATCTCGTCTGGAATCCCTTTGGCGACAAATTTCACAATCACAAAACAAAATCACACCTGTCTTGAAGCGTACATCCGCCTGATCGAAACCATTGGCGTATCATTTGCGAATTTCACGCGGCTCTACAACAGCGGAAATGCACGCAGGAATCAATCCAGGCTTGAATTATCCAAGGACGAAATGGCAACATTCCTTAAGGATCTTGAAGCACAACAAAAGAAATCACGAATTCCTCTCATTCTGGCAGGACCTACTCCCCTCTGCTTTCTTGCAGCACACCACGTCCAGCTTACAAACGTGAACACCTGCGGCGCGGGAAAGGACGAGATCAATATACTGCCAAACGGCGATGTAACAATGTGCCCTTCGGACGCCACCATTGCTGGAAACCTGCTCGTCCAACCGCTTGAGAGCATCTGGCATGCATCTCTGCTGGCCAATATCGGAGAGCGAAAGAACGCGCATCCAGAATGCAAAAGCTGTGAGTTGTTTTCAGTCTGTGGCGGATGCTGTCTCGTATCAGGAGTGAGCGGCGCTTGCAAGGGATGCGACGTGTACATGGTGCAGCCACCAGTGAAACAACAACTGAAACAACAACTTCCGCAAACAGCAGCTCTTAATCCATGAACCGTAACCAAAAACCACAAAAGTTTTATAAACTTCACTGAGCAAACCTTTCTCATGAAAAACACGACTTCTTCCATGCAAGTCAACGAACAAAAAAAAGATGAAGAACAAAAAAGAGGCGAGAAAAAAACCTTGCATGAAAAGATCGAACAAGCAAGCCACGCTGTAAGTGAGAAGCCTGCACGCAAGAATCTTGAGCCGATCATCGATGAGGCACTGCATAAGTTTTTGGGAGTAACAATCGAAGAACTCAATAAGGACATCTCCGAAAAGCTACAAAAAAGCCCGTTGCTTGAGTTCACCATCGATACCAGAATCGGATTCAAAGCCGCAAAACACCGCTTCAAGCAAGAATATCTACGACGACTGTTGCGTGTCAGTTACGGTAACATATCTGAGGTTGCACGCCGTGCCGGAGTAGACCGCCGTTCGATCCATCGCATCGTCAAGGAAGCCGGCATCGATGTCGGCCGCATCAGAGAAGAGATGATCAAGCCCTATGAGATCAGACAAAAGGCAGTCAATACCATCATCGAAGATGTGCTCGACCATTACAAGAACGTCATCCACCCCCTGAAGTTTGATACGATTTACAAGAATGTCGACTCTGTGTCAAAAACAATCGTCACAGAGCTTCCGAAAGAAGACACGGCCCTGCAGGATGCGGAGGAAGAATTTGAACGGGCCTTCATCACCAAAGCTCTTTCTGAGAACAAAAACAATCTTTCGGCAACAGCAAAAATTATCGGACTGCGTTATGAAACACTGTTGCGCAAGATGAAGGCGCTCAAGATCAAATAAGGATCAATGTTTAAGCTTACGACTTTACGCAGTTGTACTGCGCAGCCAGCTCTAAAAAATTATTGATGACCGTTTTCCCGTCATTGCCCTGACCCACTTCGGGATGGAATTGCGTAGCCCAGACAGGTCTGTTGCGGATTCTAATTGCTTCGATTCCGTCGCGTGAGCGGGCGAGCGTAATGATTTTTTGCGGATTTGCGTTCTGCTTAATTGACCAGCGATGCCTTTCAAAAACGGTCATCGTCTCTCCCAGCCCCTTGAAGAGAGGATCATCTTGCAACTTGCGTATTTT
>JACRKM010000049.1 GCA_016219765.1 Candidatus Woesearchaeota archaeon | reverse complement strand
TGTTGGCAGCAAAGATCAAAATCAAGAAATAATTAACAATCGTTATCATAAAAATCCGCCGCAGGCGTTCCACTCCGCACTAAAGTGCGGAGTTTGACGGAACGCCTGCTTTGATATGCGGATTTTTAGGATGCCAAAAACTTCGCCCTAAAGGGCCGGGTTTTAAACCCGACACAAAAACCTCTGGTGAAGTTTTTGTGCATAATTGACAATCGTTATACAATACGGTCACGCAGAGAGGTATCCTTGTGCGAATCCAGCTTCCAGAGACGTGATTACATCTTCATCGATATCATCGTCGATCCCGACAATCGTATAGATGTCTTGATCGGTGCGAATATCTGATTCGAACTCTTCAAAGAACTTGTGTCGATCGAAATTCTTTGCTTTCTTGAAATACAAGGTCATTGTGTCCACCTCCTTTTTTGTTGGTTGTTTGGTTTTTACGAATTATGGAGCGTGTTAAATGAAGCGTGTTAATACAAAGTGCATTTAAAGTTCAGGCACCAACTGTTAATTTCCTAAACTGTTGAAAATAGAGCTGTTGGATGGTTTGTTTTCGCAGATCTTCTGGCGCAAACGCTGGGCCGTTAGTACGTTTTTGCAAAAGCCCGCGATTCATTACTATATGCTCCTTCATGTGGTTGAAAAAATAATCGATCGCGCTTTTGTGCGTTGTGTGTGGCTCACTTTTTTGTTGGTGCTGGTACTTGAGCCGTAGTATTGATCCCTGACGCAACGAACGCAGTTTTTCGTTGTGGGGCTTTTTTGTTTCCGTGATTAATGTACTGATTTCCATGCATAATGTTGTCTCGGAGACACTTAAATATGTCACGCTGGCGCATGTCGAGTGTCCAGTGAAACGAAAGGCTAAAACTAGCTTAAATGGTAAAGTGAGTAAAAAGCATGTTTCAAAAAATATTTAAACAATCAGGGTTTTCTTGTATTATGAGTCTATTTAAGGATACATTGCGTTCAGATCAATCGCTCTTTATGAACGAGCTTGCGCTCGATTATGATTTTCTTCCCAAACTGTTGCCGTATCGCGAGACGCAGCAGCACTATCTTGCATCTTGCATCAAGCCGTTGCTCGCTAACCGCAATGGCCGTAATGTGTTCATTCATGGTGCTTCTGGAATCGGTAAAACCGCAGCAGTGCGTTTTGTTCTTCGTGATCTTGAAGAAGAGACTGACGAAGTGCACGCGTTCTACGTCAACTGCTGGCAGAAAAATACTAGCTACAAGATCATTATCGATATCTGCGAACAGCTTGGGTATCGTCTAACGCATAACAAAAAGACGGAAGAGCTCTTTGAGATTGTCAAAGGAATAGTGAACAAGAAGTGTGCTGTATTTTGCTTTGACGAGATTGACAAGGTAGAAGACCTTGATTTCCTCTATTCGTTCTTGGAGCACATTTTCAAGAAGACCATCATTCTTATTACGAATCATAAAGAATGGATTGACGAGCTTGACAACCGCATCCGTTCACGCCTTCTTCCTGAAGTGGTTGAGTTCAAGGCATACACTGAAAAAGAAACGCAAGGCATCCTGAAGATTCGTGCAGAGTATGCGTTTGTGCCAAACGTGTGGAGTGAAGACGCGTTTGCGCTGGTGTGCACGAACACAACGGCACTCTGCGACATTCGTGCAGGGCTATTTTTGCTGCGGCAATCAGGACTGTGTGCGGAAGAGAAGTCCTCCAAAAGAATCCTGCCCGACCATGCAAAGACTGCGATCGAGCGGCTAGGTTCATTCACGACAAAACGTGCCGAGGACATCAATCTTGAGGAAGACTCGTCTTTGATCCTATCGATTATTAAAGAGCAAGGCAAACAAAAGATAGGTGACATCTTCAAGACGTACATGGGACGCGGCGGCAATGCTGTGTACAAGACATTCCAACGCCGCATCAGAAAGCTCGCTGACTCAAATCTTATCACCCTTGAGAAGATCACGGGCGGGGCCGAGGGCACGACAAGCATCATCTCGTATAACGATGCGGAAAAGAAACTGACGGAGTTCTGAGAAGACGATGAAGAAAATGAAAGACATCCAAACCCGCTTTTTGCCGAATATTCTCTTGTTTCTGGCAACCATTATCCTCGTATTTTTGGCAACGGCGTGCACTAAGCAAATACCTGTACAATCAATCACGTCGCAACCGCCACAGTCTCCTACCACAGATTCTCTGTGCGGCAATGGTATCCGCGATGCGGACGAGACTTCAGAAACCTGCTGTAAGGATGTTCCATGCCCCGCAGGATTTGAATGCAATGAACAGTCAGAAGCAGACGTTACGAGATATTCTTGCCGGGCGAATGCGGTTGGTCCTCTTCAAGAAAATATGTCGCAGAATGTTTCTACAGTGCCTTCCGGGGAAGAAAATGAGAGCAAGAGTAGCGGGCGCAACGAATCTCACACAACCACGGCCGCGAACAAAACAGAAAAGCCAGTCACACCTTCTGCCACCGGACTCCAGGCGGGACCAGTACTGAATGATGTTATCTATGAGTATAATGCACGAAGATACTATTATAATGAAACGGCTTTCGGTGTCGCGGACGATTATACCTATGATGGACCCGCATTGCATATGGCGCTTGAAAAGTCATTTACAATGCGACTCTTCAATATTGTCCCGACGCCGGAAAAGAGATTTGATTTAGAGGTGAATTATGAATCTGACAAGTATGAATTGGCGGTTGGGTTGCGGGCAGGAGACGTGTATATCACTCGGGACGGGATAAAATTCACGATAAACGAAATTGGAGTGAACCGGATCAATTTCACCATGGAAAAGGTTCCAAAGGAGCAGCACACGATAGTGTGTCCTGACTGTATCTTATCGCTTGGCGTGTTAAGGGAAGATGACGGCATTCGATTCATAAATCTTCACCAAAAGCTGATTTACACGATGAAAGGCAATGAATACAAATTTGGCATTCTCAACTTTCACAGGGAGACAAACGAGGCGATGCTGCAGGTCAACAGTGAAGATCTTCCGCTGTTAGAGCGGAATCAAGTGTATACGCTGCGTGATGGCATCGCCATTAAGTACCTGTTCGCATCACGGCACGACTTCGCGGGATCCGACGAGTGGGGCTATGCGTTTTTCGGCTTTGTTAATGCCACAGACCTCCCTGATCGAGTAATCTGCCCGGAATGTACTGATTTCATATACCTTGTCGACGAACATCCTCAGAAATTCCGCTACAAGAATATGGAGCATACGTTCGAGACGCGGCGGCGGGATGGCGGCGTCTTCTTGAGATATGATGACGGAGACTTTGTGAAGCTTGAGCTAAATAAGAGTGCCATGATAACCAATGAGATCCATGCTAAACTCCTTTTCACAAAGCCGCAGAACAGGATAGGGCTCGTTATGGAAGGGCATGATTCGACACGAACGACTTGCAAACCTATGAAGGATATGAACCTTCGGAACAAAGGGATCGTGTATCTCTCTACTGGGGCGCAAATCAGTGATTTCGAGCGCGAAGATGTTTGCCTTGATGATAATACACTCATTGAATACTTCTGCAGGCCTGTCGAAGGCCGCGCGCAGAAGAGCAGCGGGGAAGGCTGGACAGGAGCGATGACGTATGCATCATGCCCCTGCAAGGATGGCGTGTGCACGGGTGAACCGGTGTGTGTCGGCGCTGACTGCGTTTGAATTATTGTTCTCTTTTAAAGCAGTTCCGTAACTTATTTAAGTGAGGTCTCTCTGCCGCCATCAGGGGTGGTTAGACATGAAGACGTGTTCAAAAAAGAGTCTTATCGTGATTCTTTGTTCTGTGTTGCTTCTTTCATTCATCGCTGGCTGTTCGTTGCTTCCCAAGCCTGCGCAGCCGGATCTTGCTCCTGCACTCGCGCCGCCTGCTGCTGCAGAGGAGCCGAAAGCGCCTGTGCAGCCCCCTGCTGAGAAACCGCTGTCTGATAAAGAAGAGGCGCAAAAACCTACGGTGCCTACCAATGAAGGGGCATATGGTCCGACGCTCTCTGACAGCATCTATGAATACAATAGTCGACGCTACTATTACGATGACAAAACATTTGGTGTTGGCGCTGATAAGGATTACAAAGGCTCTGCACCGCGAGTCACCACTGATAACTCATTCACGATGCGTGTCTATAATATCATCTCAGCACCAGACTCTCTCGTTGATATTGACGTTGATTATGACACAGATGCCCGCGAAGCAACAGGGCTGCTTGGTGAAGGTGATTCTTACGTCACGCGCGATGGCATCAAGATCACGATCAACAAATTCTTCTCCAATAAGTTTGAATTCACCCTTTCAAAGGTTGATCCTGAGCAACACACGCCGCTTTGTCCTGACTGCGTCAAGATTTCAGACATTCCGAGAGACACCGGCGTCCGCTTTGTGAACCTGCGTGAAGAAAAGATGTACGCATTGAAGGGGAACCAGTACACGTTCAGGGTTTCAGAGATCGATAAGGGGACGAGTTCGGCAGTGCTTAAGGTTGACACGCAAGAGCTTCCATTGCTGGAGCCAGGGCAGACCTATGTGTTGCGTGATGGAAACGCGGTCAAGTTCCTTTTTGCTGCAGCACACCAGCCTACAGGTTATGATGGGTACGGTTATGCAGCATTCGGATTTGTGCCGACGACAGAGCTTCCCGCGCAAGTGCTTTGCCCCGAGTGCACGGACTTCTTGTATCTGCGGGACGGAGCGTCGCAGAAATTCTCTTACAACAACCTCGACCACACCTTTACCTTGCAGAACAGAGATGGCGTCTTGGTTTTGGTGTATGACAATGACGTTGAAGCGGTATTAGAAGCAGGCAATGTCGTAAAGGTTAATGATAAGATCTCTGCAAAGCTGCTTTCAAAGGACGTTCCGCGTTTGATTGGTCTTGTCGTGCAAGGGCGCTTGGATACGCGAACGACTTGTGAGCCGTCTGCTGAGAGGGATCTGTTCAAGCAAGGCAGGATAAGGATAACTGCGGGGTCTGATGAAGGTCGTTTTGTTCGTGAAGACTTCTGTCGTGACGATAGCACTCTTGTTGACTACGCGTGTATAAAAGTTCCTGGTCGTGAAGTAAGTTCAAATGGGCACGGACGTACGGCAGCGATGACGGTCACGACATGCGCGTGTAAGGATGGAGCGTGCACGAAGTAATTTTTTGTATTTTCTTTTGCGTATGATCCACAGAATCATCGATCCGTACGCACAGAAATCGCAGAATAATGCTGCAGCAAAGCCTTTTTTACTTTCTTATAGCCAACTTCTGCCCGCATCTTGGACAGTATGAGAAAGAAGGATGAAGCCTGGCTTGGCAGTTGGCGCATACAAGGTTGGTCGTTGATAAAGGCTTGTGTTGAGGCGCGTGTTGGAATGGCGGAGCCTGCGCTTTCTGTGTTGCTTCTATTCTATGTAATATGCTTCGCTGCTGAATTTGTAGCGGTGTTAACCGAATGGGCTGTTGAAGGGAGGATGGTTGGGAAACCTCTGGAAGCACTTTTCCTAAGATTATCTTCGCAACCCCTACGCCCATGAAGATGACTCCCGCATAGAAAAAAAGAATCATCTTCTCATAGCTGATTAAATAGGAAGCCGCCGAGACGATGGCGCCGATAAGGATGTAGAACCATCCGGGAATACTTTTGACCACGGGATACCTCTTTTTTCGTCACAATTTTTTATTTCTTCCTGATGACCGTCACGCCGTTCATGTACTGCACGAGTGCTTCAGGAACTTTGATGCTTCCATCCTTTTGCTGGTAGTTCTCAATAATTGCGACGAGCGCGCGTGATGTCGCGACGCAGGTGCTGTTGAGCGTGTGCACAAGTACGCTCCCCTGCGGTGTGCGGTACCTGATTTTGAGGCGTCGTGACTGGTAGTCTGTGCAGTTCGAGCAGGAGACGACTTCTCGAAAGGTGTTTTGGGCAGGCATCCACGCTTCGAGGTCATACTTTTTTGCGGCGACCGTGCCGATGTCTCCGGTGCAGATGTTAACGCGCCGAAAGTGGAGCCCGAGGCTCGAGAAGAATTCCTGCGCGTTCTTGATGATCTCTTCGTGGTAGTCCCAGGATTCTTCGGGTTTGCAGATGATAACCTGTTCAATCTTGGTGAACTGGTGGCCGCGAAAGATCCCTTTGGTGTCCTTGCCATGCGCGCCAGCCTCTTTTCTGAAGCATTCGGAAACGCCGCACAGCTTGATTGGCAGGTCTTTCTCGTCAAGGATCTCATCCATGAACATGGCTGTCAGGGGGTGTTCGCTTGTCGCAATGAGATAGAGGTCTTCATTGTCGATCTTGTACATCACTTGCTCAAAGTCGCCCAGGTCGGTCACGCCCTCGTAGGACGCCCTGTTCATCATTAGGGGCGGGCGCAGGAGAACAAAGCCGCGCTTGTGCATGAAATCGATGGCATACTTTTGTAGTGCGGCATCGAGAAGCGCAAGGTCGCCTTTGATGAACCAGAACCGCGCTCCGGAAATCTTTGCGGCGCGTTCGATGTCCGCGATGTTGAGTTCACTAAGAAGATCGACGTGACTTTTTGGGCTAAATGAGAACACGGGTTTTTTTCCGAACACCTTTTCTATATGATTATCTTCTTCGCCTGTACCTTGCGGGACCGATGGATGGAGGATGTTCGGCATGCGCAGCAGATAGTGGTCGATTTCTTTCTTGATGTCCTCCTGCTTATGTTCAATTTCCGCGATGTGTTTTGGGATGTCTGCTGCTTCCTTGAGTTTTTTTGTCGCGTTTTTCTTTTCCTTTTTGAGTTGTGCGATTTCTTTCGAGATGATATTGCGTTTGTTGCGCAATGCTTCTGCTTCGCTTTTGAGTTTCTTCCATTCAGTATCAAGCGAGAGGATCTTGTCGACCCAGATGAGTTTTTCAGAGTCTTTGCGTTTTCGCAGGTCCGCCCTGACAACTTCTGGTGTTTTTCTGAAAAGGTCGATATCTAGCACGGTACCACCAAAACTATTTTGTTTGTGTAGTTTGTTTGCATGTTGTTTGTTTATTATTGTTTTTTTATCAGACAGGGAATTCTTCCCCTTCTTGTGTTTTTGCCTGTGCAATGCACGCCCTGAATTGTTGGGTCTCTTTCCACGCGCATTGTCCCGCACTGCAGCCGCAAGAGATTTGCTTGTAACAGGAGTATTCTGGCCGGTACTCACACGTCGTTACGACGGGCTCGGCTTTTTTTGATTGGCAGATCGTTCCTGAACAACCGCCCGTCATACAGTCAGCATCTGTACGGCACGCGTCGGTTGTACTGCTGCCGTCTAATGCCGTTTTGCTGGTAACGCACTTGTTGTTCACGCATGATTGTCCTTCGTTGCATTCTGTATCAAGCACACACCCCAACGTTTGTAGGCATTGGCTGTTGACGCACTTGATAACCAGGTTTCCTGCAATACCGCCGCAAAAATCAGGGCAATTCTTTGATTTGTCAACATACTTCTCATAATACTGCTTATTGCCTATGAAACAGTTTCCGGTTTTTTTGTCAATGCCTTCGCAAATGCAGTCTTCATCTATGCTGCATGCGAGCAGGTTGAGCGCTTGTTCTTTTGTGGGGGGTGCTTTAGTGGCTGGGGCTTGAGGAACGGGTGCGGCACATCCTGCAATGATCGCTGTGACTATGAGAATGGCTGCAAAACTGGTACTGAAAACAATGCTTGCAAGACGGTTGCCAATTTTCACGCCGAACACCTTTTTGTTTGTCAACGACAGCAGCCATTAGCGACGTTCATTTAAATAAGTTTCGTAGCTTCTTTTCTGCATCTTTGAAGAAGACGAAGACGCGCTGGGCGATCGTTACATTGATGAGTTTTATTTTCAATTCTTCGTGAGAGCTGTATTCTTTGCTGTTCTTGTCCTGGTAGGTTATGTTGATGGTGAACATGTTTGGTTTGACTGAAAGCTCGCCGCTGTCAAGTTTTATGATGAATTTTCTATCGGCGGCAAGCTGTTCGGCATCGAATGTCTGGGTGAGGCCTGCTCCGTTCACCGTTGCGTGGACGTTGGTCGGTTCTGACTGGGATTTCTTCTTCAACACAAAGGAGATCTGATATGGTTCGTCGTAACTTATTTCTGTCGGGAACTCAAGATTGGCGATTTCTATTTTTGGTTCATCCAAGACTTCAAGGTCGTAGAATGTCGCTTTGGAAACAGCATCATTTTCTACTATGAACGCAAGTTTCTTCTCGCCGCTTAAGGGTTTTTTGATATGAAAATTGAACAGCAGCTCTTGATTGATTCCAAGATGCACTGTCCTGCAGTCTTGTTCGAGGCACACGCGCAGGTTCCGTAGAAGAACGTTGCCGGAATTTTTTACGCTGCAGCTAATGCGAGGTTCGTCGTAGACGTAGTAGAACTCCTTGTCCTGGCTGCAATAGACTGCGACTTTTTTTGAATATATTTTTTGCACTTCACGTTCAGACTGGTCAATAATGTTCTGCATCACTTCTTTGGGAAAGACAGGAGCATTTTCTTTTGCTTCAAAGCTCATCATAGATGAGGTATTCTTGAGTGAAAATATGCCAATCGGAAACGTGTAGGTATAGCGTGGGTCTAGGTTCTCCTGGACGCGTACGAGCCAGTAGGCTTTCTTTGATGCCTTTGGTGTGAGCGTGAAGATGCGCGGCGTGTTATTTTCAATCTTAAGTTCGTTAACAGCTGAGAGGAGCACTGTCGCTGTCTGGTACGAATCAAGAAGGTTTGTGACGGTCGCTTCGAGAAGATTGTACGAGCCGAATCCTACGCTGTTCTCGACAGCACGCAGATCAAGCTTGACAAAATCAGGCACTTTTCCTATGCGGTCAATGAGCGATGCGGTGACTTGGATCGTCTCTGCAGTTGCTTCGATGTCGCGGCCGCGCCAGACGTAGCGCGTCGCTGGTTCGTCAGAATCCGCTGAAACCTTGAACTTTACATGCGTGGGGTCGACAAACCCGAACTCGCCATACGTGACGTCGAACG